>JADMKO010000025.1 GCA_015478785.1 Chryseobacterium sp.
GTTCCTCTTAATGTCCATTGCTACCACAGGAGCCTTTGCCATTGGGGAATTTCCTGAAGGTGTGGCCGTAATGCTGTTTTACTCGGTCGGTGAAGTATTCCAGACTTTAGCTGTTCAGCGTGCGAAAGGTAATATTGCGAAACTTTTAGATCAGCGTCCGGACGAAGTGACTGTTCTGGTGGAAGGTCGCCCTCAGACCGTAAAAGCTGCAGAAGTGCCATTGCGGTCCGTTCTCCAGTTGAAACCCGGAGAAAAGCTGGCACTGGACGGAGTTCTGATTTCTGAAACGGCTTCATTCAACACATCAGCGCTGACCGGGGAAAGTAAACCGGATACCAAACAAAAAGGGGATACCGTACTGGCAGGCATGATTAATTTAAACACGGTAGCCCAGATTGAAGTGAACACGGAGTTTTTTGATTCTAAACTTTCAAAAATTCTCCAACTGGTGCAGAATGCCACTGCACAGAAAGCACCCACCGAGCTCTTCATTAGAAAATTTGCCCGGCTTTATACCCCTATAGTTGTCCTTCTTGCAGCGGCCATCTGCCTGCTGCCTTATTTTTTTGTGGATCAGTACATTTTCCGTGACTGGCTTTACCGGGCACTGATATTTCTGGTCATCTCATGTCCCTGCGCTTTAGTGATCAGTATTCCGCTCGGATATTTTGGCGGTATCGGTGCGGCAAGTAAAAACGGTATTTTATTTAAAGGAAGCAACTATCTGGATGCTTTGGCAGCAGTTAAAAATGTGGTTGTGGATAAAACAGGAACCATGACGGAAGGTGTGTTTAAAGTGCAGACGGTGAATATCAAACCTGAGTTTGATAAAGACTTCATCCTGAAACTGATGAACGTCATTGAAAACTCTTCAACCCATCCGGTAGCAACAGCGATACATGATTACCTTGGAGAACCGGATCACACGACGATTATTGATCATATAGAAGAAATAGCCGGACATGGTCTGACGGGAACTTATAAGGGAAACAAATTACTTGTGGGAAATGTTAAACTTCTTGATAAATTTAATATAAAATACGATGTTAATCTTAATAAAATAGTAGAAACCGTTATCGCCATAGCGTATGAAGAAAAATTTGCGGGATATATTACCATTGCAGACCGGATTAAGGAGGACGCATTAGACACAGTAAAGAAACTGAAAAAATTAGGAGTCACTACCACTATGCTCAGCGGTGATAAATCAACCGTGGTAAAAGCGGTAGCGGCTGAATTAGGCATTGAGAATGCTTTCGGAGATTTGTTGCCGGAGGATAAGGTGAATAAAGTGGAGGAGATTAAGGCTCGAAACGAGTCGGTTGCTTTTGTTGGCGATGGCGTTAATGACGCACCGGTAGTTGCTTTAAGTGATGTCGGGATGGCCATGGGCGGGCTTGGAAGCGATGCTACCATTGAAACTGCAGATGTCGTCATTCAGGACGACAAACCTTCTAAAATCCCGATGGCCATTACCATCGGTAAGCAGACCAAAAAGATCGTGTGGCAGAATATTGCCTTAGCTTTCGGGGTGAAAGCCATCGTCCTGATTTTAGGAGCAGGAGGCTTAGCCACCATGTGGGAAGCGGTCTTTGCGGATGTTGGAGTGGCGCTGCTTGCCATTTTCAATGCCGTAAGGATTCAGAACATGAAATTTTAGCGTTACACATCCGTAATTTCATGCAACCCTTTTGCTTTTTTTAATTCCACCTTTGGCGTTTCAATAAAGAAGAAACCGCCTCAATTTTCATTGAGACGGCTTTCTTATTAATTCTGATCCGGCAGGAATCCGTATTCTCGGGAATAGCGAAGCATCTGCTCCGCAAAGGTCTGCGGATATTTTAAAACGTAATCGGTGACTTTTCCAGCAGCATTCTTTACAGGCGTAATATAGGGATTCACAAAACCGCGGTACGGCGCCTCCTTATATTGGGCATTCCGCGCCAGCACTTCGGTGTGCATCGCCTGATCTACTTTCACGCCGTAATTCTCGACCAGCTTTTGGGCAGCGTTATAATCGCCTTCCGATTTAATGCGCTGGGTTTCGCGCAGCAACTGGCCGAAGAGGTCGTGCAGCTTGTCGTAATCGGTAATGTTGAAATAAGTTTTCCCGTTTCGGACCACTTTTTCAATGACGTTGTCCTTTTGCCCTTTTTCAAAAACCCACGCGCTGACCCACTGTCGGTTCCGCATGTGTGATTCTTCGATATCGGCTCCGGGTTCCAGCCTCACCAGTTGCATCATAAGTCCGTTGCGGATGTAATTGTCGTATGCAGTTTTTCCAACGCCTTTCCAGTCATCAGTCAGACCCAGTTCCTGAATTTTCGGATTGTAGAGAAAGTAAAGCCCCACAAGATCCGCACGGCCTTCCTCCAATGTGGAAGCATAGCTTTTCAACGTTTCTTTCGGTGTCCCGACTCCGGGATTGATCTGCCCTGATGCATGTCCCACCACTTCATGCAGTGCAGTGTGCAGTTTGCTCGCCAGCTCACCATATTTCTGTGCCAGGCGGAGTTCTTCGTCGTCATGCACGAATTCCTTAAGGCGTCCCGACCCGGCTGCTTTGTCATAGGCATCGATAATATTCCCCAGGGAAATAGATTTCGAGCCGTGTTCCGCACGAATCCAGTCTGCATTCGGCAGGTTGACACCAATCGGCGTGCTTGGGGAGGCATCTCCGGATTCAGCGGCCACGATGACGGTTTTATAGCTGATTCCTACAACATTCTTTTTCTTATGTTGCGGCAGAAGGGGAGTATTGTCCTCAAACCACTGTGCCTCTTTTGAAAGGACTTCCATCTTTTTGGACATATCGAAGTCTTTAATCTGCACGATGTTTTCATAGGAACCTTTGTGTCCCAGCGGATCGCTGTACACTTCAATGAAGCCGTTGATGTAATCAATATTTCCTTCGGTGGCATCCACCCACGCGACGTTATACTCGTCCCATGTTTTAAGGTCGCCGGTTTTATAGTATTGGATCAGTAGGGCTAAAGCGTTCGCCTGCTTTTGGTTTTCAGTCACCGTACGTGCTTTCTCCAGCCAGGAGGTAATCTGGTCAATGGCCGCACCGTACATACCGCCACTCTTCCAGACTTTTTCTTTCAGCTTGCCGTTTTCTTTCACCAGTTTGGAGTTCAGCCCGGTAGAAAGCGGACGCTTTGGATCCGGACTTTTCATGTTGGCATAAAACCGGTCGGCTTCGTCTGCCGTCACGCCTTCGCCGTAAAAATTAACAGCCGAACCTTCCAGAAGCCCCTTGCTCAGATCAAGGTTGACTTTTTTACTGTCTTTATCATTAAAGAGAACATCCGCAACAGTTGTACTCAGCGGGGTGTTGGTCTCTTTTAAAAGCTGATTAAAATAAGCTCTGGAAAAAGCCGGTTTCATCTTGTCGTTAGAATAGTGGTGGTGAATGCCGTTCGCAAACCAGATCCTTTTGAGGTAAATCTCGAAATTCTGCCAGTCTTCCGTAGTTTTGTTTCCCCTGTAATTCTGATAAATATGCTCAAGGGCACGGCGAATGGTCAGGTTGTTTTTATAATTTTGGTCCCAGGTGATATCTCGGCCTGCATAGCCGGCCTGACTCAGGTAGTAAACATATTCTTTCTCTTTTAAAGTCAGGTCGTTCCAGCCGGGCACGTCGTAGCGCAGTACCTCAATATCGGCAAAACGGTCGATGCTGTTCTGTCCCTTTGTCGCCGTTTGTTCCTGCGGAGTAGTTCCTGCGGTCGTGTTTTGCTGTGTTGTGCACGAAAACATCAGCATGGCGGCCACTGTAAGAAGCGTAATTTTGGTTCTTTTCATATTGGAATTATTTGATTAAGAATATGTAAATGTAAACTATTTTAGTGCTACGCCGCAACAGTCCGCTTTCAGTAGTATCTCGCTGTTTCCGATGGTTAGACGTTCCGTCATCGAGGATATCGAAGTTCCCGAGCCCTCGAAGAAACATTTTTTTATTCCGGTCCTAAAAGAAAGAGAAAATCTGTTTCTGTACAATCGTAATCTTCGCCAATCTAATGTTTCCGGACTTTGAATCCGACCGCGAAAATGTGTTATTTGTAATCCGGTTTATTCTTTTCAGAAATCCGGAAACATCGCATCCAGTTTCCGTAATAAGGCGAAATGCCTTCGACAACGGATCATTGTCTTCCAGCCTTTTTGAAAACGGTCATATTCATCGCCCAGCCGGTAATTCCGGCGTGCAACCCGGAAAAGAATATTCCAGTGATGCGCGAGAATCAAGCAGGCTTTGGCAAAGGTATTGCCGTTGCCGTACACGTGATGAGGTTCTGCACCGCACCCATTATACTCGATAATGGAAAAGTTTTTACCTGCTTTCAGGTCTTCTATGGAAGCACATTTGATATCGTATCGTCCGTAAAACAGTGTATCTGAATAGGAACTGAGCTCATCAAACACCTTCAGCAACCGCTCATCTTTCTCGCTTTCTAGGCTGACCAGCGAGCAGCCCCGGCTCAGGTTGAGGGCATAGCTCAGGCAAAAAGCCTCACCTTTTGCCAAAACAACGTTCAGCTTATCAGCATGTTTGGTGCGCATTTCGTCCAGGCGGAAACAAACGCGCGGACTGGCCGCCATTAACTCCCCGATCGTGGACTCGCCGTTGCCTTTAATCTCCGGAAATTCCTTGCGGATAAATCCTGTGATGGTACCGCTTTTTTCACCCGGGAAACGGTAATAAAATACACTGACCTCCAGTGGATAGTCCACGAAGTCTTGCACGATATAATCCATCGGCATGAATTCGTGATAGGCTTTCAGTGCTTCAGGTTTGCGGATGATGCGAAACATCAACCCCATTCTTCCTACGTCAGGTTTCACCACGAAAGGGTAGGTGTAATGACTGTTCACCATCTGCTCGACTTCTGCGAAGGGTTGGCCGGCTTTAATCAGCTTGGTTTTCGGATAACTTTCAGGGGGAAGATGTTCATAAATGGACATTTTGGTCACACCTTCGAAGCCGCCAAAAACCAGTTTGGGATTGGAAGGCGTAAAAAACCAGAACGACCGCGCACGAATGCAGTTCCAGATCCACACCGGCAGTATAGGCACATATTTAATCCGCCAGTCCCAGCTTTCCCAATGGCTGATCTTATAAAGGAGGTTGTTCAGTCGCATAATTTTCCGCTCCGGGCTGTTGCTGTAAGTCTGCATCGCTTGTTCTATACTCTGCAATGATCACGAAGTCCGGTATGGCTAATGTAAGTTTTTTCAGGAAAATGCGGTTCGTTCTCAGGAGGTTTAAATTCTTTTTGAACTTACCAAAAATCCTACGGATCAATCAGCGTTAAAAGAAATGGTCAATTAGACTGATGAAATGGCTCTTCATGCGCAGGGAAATCACTCTGCCAGCTTTAGGAATGGTTCAGCAACCTTTAGAAATGGTTCCGCAACTGTAAGAAATGGTTCCGCAACTGTTAGAAATGGTTCCACAACTGTTAGAAATGGTTCCGCAAGTGTTAGAAATGGTTCTGCAACCTTTAGAAATGGCTCATCCACTCTTAGAAATTACTCGTACCCTAAAAGAAATGGTTCCGCCAGTGACAGAAATGGCAAAGCGGCATGTCCCGTTCATTTCTGCAAGGGATTATTCAGTTGTTAATTCGATTACTGATCAAATTATAATTAAATAAAGATGAATAGGTGAACCCCGAAAACAGTAAGCGGCAATGCGGAAAGAATCATCACGAAACCCGTTATTTGAAGTTCCCGGAGTTTGCCCCTCTTCATCTTTTAAACCATTGTTCCCAAAACGATGAATCAATCAATTGATCCTTCGATATTTTCAAGAATAACCGCATAGCCTTGGCCGACACCGACACACATTGTGGCCAATGCATACTTTTTGCCGGTTTTCTGAAGTTCCAATGCTGCGGAATAGGTAATCCGGGTACCGCTCATTCCCAGCGGATGTCCCAAGGCAATAGCACCGCCGTTCACATTCACCCGGGGATCATCAGGCGCAAGTCCCAACTCCTTCAAGCAGGCAATACTTTGTGCTGCGAAAGCTTCATTCAGCTCGATAATTTCGATATCTTCCAGCGTAAGCTGTGCTCTTTTCAAGGCGAGTCTTGTAGCTTCTACAGGCCCGATTCCCATAATGCCGGGTTCGGTTCCCGTAACGGCGGAAGTGACGATTCTGGCCATGGGTTTAAGATGATATTCGCGAACGGCTTCATCGGAAGCAATCAGCACTGCGGCTGCGCCGTCATTCAACCCTGAAGCATTACCTGCGGTGACGGTACCATTTTCTTTTACAAAAGCAGGCCTCAGTTTTCCAAGAATTTCCATGCTCGTTGCCGGTTTTATAAACTCATCTTGCTGGACGATTTTAGGTTCTCCTTTTCTTTGGGGAATGACCACGGGTGAAATTTCCTCAGCCAGTCTTCCGCTGTCCTGTGCCTTCTTGGCTTTCATTTGAGAATAAAGAGCGAAAGCATCCTGTTCTTCTCTGGAAATCTGATACTTTTCGGCGAGGTTTTCAGCGGTTTTCCCCATGGCTTCAGTTCCGTAGAGTTTTTCCATTTCAGGATTGATAAAGCGCCATCCGAAACTGCTGTCATACATTTTCTGATCGGTGGCAAATCCGCCTTCACTTTTGGAAATAAC
>JADMKO010000026.1 GCA_015478785.1 Chryseobacterium sp.
CATCTGTCCAGTCGGGGTCATCTTTGCTATCTTTCCAATTAGTAACCAAGAGAGTTTCACCTTTTTTATTAAGTACAATATATTTGGACATATCGCTAATATTTTCAAAATTACTTGGTGTGATTTTAGCTAAAAATGATTTATACTTTTTATTCCGAGATCTTTTACCTTCAAAATCTTCCAATAAGAGAATCTTTGTTTGAAGTTGATACTTTTCATCATACTCTTTAAAAAAATTAATTGCTCTTGTTACAAGAGAACTATTTTCTGGATCAATTATTAGGACATATACATCAGTTTCATAATTCAATTCTAAACCTAATGCTTGGGGCAAATGATATATGCATGGCTTACACCAGATTCCAACGGTATAAATTATGGTATTTTTTTTTGTAGAATTGACCGCCAAACATTTTACTTTTTTGTAATCTACAACGTGTAGCTCTTGTTGGTTTTTAGTAATATTACATTTGCTATAAATCTGCGCATGAGACTTATTAAAAAATGCAATAATAAAAAAAAATAAAAAGATTTTCATAAAAGATTTTAAAGTTCTATTCGCTCGACACTAATAAGATAGCCTCCAAATTCTCCGAGGTTAATATCCAATGGATAAACTCCAGCCTTGATTGTATATTCGTATCCATCATAAGATTCTGTCATATCTTCATCAATATACAGATTGGTATCTTCTTCGGGTGGATTAATACCTTCAGTCAAGAAAAATTTTGCGACAAAATCTCCTCTTTCTGTCTCCTCAATACTTGCTTTTGGTTTCTCTGGGTCATTCTTTTAGTAATAAAATTTTTCATAATACAAATATTTAATTGGTTTGTATTACGAAACTAAAACTAAAACTATGCAACTTTTCTATGCTCAAAATAGCATTTTAATGCTAAAGTGGAATACTTATAAATAAAAAAATCCGCCCCCTTTTCGGGAACGGATTTCGTTATCATAGCACGCTTCGACTACGCTCAGCGCAAGGAAGTGTTTATCGGTTGCTTAAAGCTTATGGCCGCCAAAATCACACTTTAATTTCTACGTCAACTCCGGAAGGGAGTTCAAGCTTCATCAGTGCATCTACAGTTTTGGAAGAAGAAGAATAGATGTCCATCAGCCTTTTGTGAGCTGAAAGTTGGAACTGTTCTCTTGCTTTCTTATTAACGTGCGGAGATCTCAATACCGTGAAGATTCTCTTGTTGGTAGGCAAAGGGATAGGCCCGTTTACTACTGCACCTGTAGCTTTTACTGTTTTTACGATTTTCTCTGCAGATTTATCCACCAAGTTGTAATCGTAAGACTTCAATTTTATTCTGATTCTTTGTGACATTTTAATCTAATTTTTAAAATTAACTTCTTGCTTTAGCGATTACCTCTTCAGCAACACTCTGCGGAGCAGGTTCGTATTTTTCAAATTCCATAGAAGACGTTGCTCTTCCGGAAGACAAAGTTCTAAGCGATGTAACATAACCAAACATTTCAGAAAGCGGAACAAAAGCTTTGATGACTTTTGCATTGTTTCTATCATCCATTCCGTTGATGGTACCTCTTCTTCTGTTCAAGTCGCCTACGATATCTCCCATGTATTCTTCAGGAGTTACCACTTCCAGCTTCATGATGGGTTCCATGATGACGGCTTTGGCTGCTTTTCCTGATTCTCTGAATCCCATTTTCGCAGCAAGCTCGAAGGAAAGCTGATCGGAGTCTACCGCGTGGAAAGATCCGTCTTTCAGAACAATCTTCATTGCATCCACTTCAAATCCGGCCAAAGGACCGTTTCTCATTGATTCTCTGAAGCCTTTTTCTACTGAAGGGATAAATTCTTTTGGAATGTTACCTCCTTTGATTTCATTCACGAAAGTAAGGCCTGGTTTGTCTTCGTCTGCCGGGCCGATGGTAAATACAATATCAGCAAATTTACCTCTACCACCAGATTGCTTCTTATACACTTCTCTGTGGGTAGCCGTGTGCGTAAGAGCTTCTTTGTATTCAACCTGAGGCTGTCCCTGGTTTACTTCAACTTTGAACTCTCTTCTCATACGGTCAACAATAATGTCGAGGTGAAGTTCACCCATACCGGAGATGATCGTTTGTCCGGAAGCTTCATCAGTTTTCACCTGGAAAGTAGGATCTTCTTCAGCTAATTTAGCCAAAGCATTCCCCATTTTATCCTGGTCAGCTTTCGTTTTAGGTTCTACAGCAATACCAATTACCGGATCCGGGAAATTCATCGATTCAAGAACGATTGGGTTTTTCTCGTCACACAGGGTATCACCTGTTTTAATATCTTTAAATCCTACTGCTGCGCCAATATCTCCTGCCTCGATATATTCGATAGGCTCCTGCTTGTTAGCATGCATCTGGAAGATACGGGAGATTCTTTCGCGGTTATTGGATCTTGTATTAAGAACATACGAACCGGCATCTAAACGTCCTGAATAGGCTCTGAAAAATGCAAGACGCCCTACGAAAGGATCTGTCGCAATCTTAAATGCCAATGCAGAAAAAGGTTCAGAAACAGAAGGTTTTCTGGAGACAGGCTCATCCGTTTTAGGATTTGTTCCATCAATAGCTTCTTTATCCATCGGGGAAGGAAGGTATCTACAAACTGCATCCAGCATGAACTGTACTCCTTTATTTTTAAATGAAGAACCACAAGCCATTGGAATGATGCTCATATCCAAAGTAGCCGCTCTTAATGCTTTGTGAACTTCTTCTTCTGTGATGGACTCTTCATCTTCCATATATTTCTCCAGAAGCGTTTCATCATACGCAGCGATTTCTTCAATAAGTTGTCCTCTGTATTGTTTCACTTCGTCTGCCATTTCAGCAGGAATTTCCACAATATCGAATGTAGAACCATGGTTTTCATCATGCCAAACAATGGCGCGGTTTTTCACCAAATCCACTACACCTTTAAAGTCGGCTTCTTCGCCAATAGGCAATACGATAGGAACTGCGTTGGAACCAAGCATTTCTTTTACCTGCTTACAAACATTCAGGAAGTCTGCTCCCTGTCTGTCCATTTTGTTTACAAATCCCATTCTTGGAACTTTGTAATTATCCGCAAGTCTCCAGTTGGTTTCAGATTGAGGTTCAACACCGTCTACTGCCGAGAAAAGGAATACAAGACCGTCAAGAACTCTTAAAGATCTGTTTACCTCAACCGTAAAGTCGACGTGTCCTGGTGTATCGATGATATTGAAATGATAATCCTTTGCGTCCGGAAGAGGTTTTCCTTGTTCTGTAGGGAATTTCCAATCTACAGTTACTGCTGCAGAAGTAATGGTAATACCTCTTTCAGCTTCCTGCTCCATCCAGTCTGTTGTAGCACCACCTTCATGAGTTTCCCCCATTTTGTGGTTTTTACCGGAATAAAATAAAATTCTTTCTGTAGTGGTAGTTTTACCGGCATCAATGTGTGCCGCAATACCAATATTTCTTGTAAGCTTAAGATCTCTTGCCATTTCAGATTAGAATTTAAAGTGCGAGAATGCTTTGTTAGCTTCTGCCATTTTATGAGTATCCGATTTTTTCTTGTAAGCAGCTCCTTCTTCTCTGGAAGCAGCAATAATTTCAGAAGCTAATTTCAAAGCCATGGACTTATCATTTCTTGCTTTTGAATATTTGATGAGCCATTTCATTGCCATAGAGATTTTTCTATCCGCACGAATGGGCATAGGAATCTGAAAGTTAGCTCCTCCGATTCTTCTGGAACGTACTTCTACGTGAGGCATTACGTTGGTAAGAGCCTCTTTCCAGATTTCTAAGGAAGTTTTTTCGGTTTCTCCTTTTTTAGATTCTACAATATCCAATGCATCGTAGAAAATTTTGAATGCGATAGATTTTTTACCATCCAGCATCAGGTTATTTACAAATCTTGTTACCAGTTGATCATTAAATTGTGGATCCGGTAACAACGGTCTTTTTTTCGCTTTCGTTTTTCTCATTGTCTTGTACCTTTAAATTTAATGATTACTTTTTCTTGCCTGTTGGTGCAGCTTGTCCTGGCTTAGGCCTTTTGGCTCCGTACTTGGATCTTCTCTGCGTTCTTCCATTTACACCAGCGGTGTCTAAGGCTCCTCTTACAATATGATAACGTACTCCCGGTAGGTCTTTCACCCTTCCTCCACGTACCAATACTATCGAGTGCTCCTGAAGATTGTGTCCTTCGCCCGGGATGTAGGCATTGACTTCTTTACCGTTAGAAAGCCTAACTCTTGCAACTTTTCTAAGTGCAGAATTTGGCTTCTTCGGCGTGGTAGTATATACTCTCGTACACACACCTCGTCTTTGTGGACAGGATTCAAGGGCAGCCGATTTGCTCTTCTTGGCAAGCGTGGCTCTTCCTTTTCTAACTAATTGTTGAATAGTAGGCATTTAATTGCTTTTTATTTTAGGGTGCAAAAGTAAGAAATATTTTCAAACTGACAAACGAACAATACTAATTATTTCTAAATAGCTCAGGGGTTTATGTCCAAATATTAGTTCTTTATCAGGAAATTTTGATTGACTTCCGGCGACAGGTTAAACTTTCGAAGGCTTTTCTGTAGCTTTCCCACTTCATTTTTATTCAAAGCGTAGAAGACAACTGTATCCCGGGCTGCACTCCGATTTTGGGAAATCGTCCATGTAGCAACAGGAATCCAGTTCTCCGGAACTCCGTCAGGAAACCAATCGGGATAAACCACGGCAATTTTATATCCACTATTCCTGATATGATTTTTCAAAAAATGATGCATCGCTTCCTCTTTTTTCTTCTTAGGAACGTTTTTTAACTCCACAACTTTTGAGGCAATTTCTGTAGATCCAAGTCCCACAATATCTAAAAGCTGCACATTTCCATAATACGCAATGGCTCCAATATCATTCGCTACAATTTTTTCTCCTTGGTAATATTTATTTAAAAAACGTGACATTTCCACCTGCTGTTCTAGGATGTTTTTAGGGGCGAACTGCAGTGTTCTATGAAAATAATAAAACCGGTAAGCCGAAATTAAAATCATTCCGAAGAAACTACAAAAGAGGATCACATTTCTGAAATTGCTGAAAAGCTGCCTTTTTTGTAACTGAGAAGTTACAGGAACCACTAAAAGCAATAAGGAGATCATCAAATAACTTTCGTATCTGTATTCTATCATTGCAAAACACGCCTGAAAAAGGGCTGTAAGAAAAATTACAATTTCAGGGGTTCGAAGGGTAATCGTTTTTTTAAGCGAGAAAGGAGGTTTAAAAATTAAAAAACCAACAATGATCAAGGGGAAAAATAAATATTTGTAAAAACTAAAATTCAGGAAAATTCCCTTCTTCAAAATCATCCACAAACTGGCAATTAAACCGCCTTCGGCAGGATAACTCCCTTTCACCATCACTGAATTGGGGAAAAATAATCCGCCATTCTCAACAGCCAGCCATCCAAATAATAAAATGGGTAGAAAACCGGCCGCTACCACCGCAAAACCTTGACTCCATTTTCTTCTCAAAACCAAAACAAAAGCCAATGTAACGGTGAAAAACATACTCTCAAACCTTACCATCCCCAAAAGGAAAACCAGCAACAAAAGGTTACCAAAATATCGTCCGGAAAATTCACGCTCCTCGTTTTTCCGTATCCCATACAGCGCACATACCGTGAGAAACATATGGATAACGTGTTCCATTCCAAATATCACCATAGCATACAACAGCGTGAAAGGCAGAAACAGAAAAAGGACCCATTTCATTTCTCGAGTTCCATAAAATTCTTTGAAATAACGCCAAATCATATAGACGGTAGCGTAACCAAAAAGTAAATTAATGAGCATCGGGTAATAATCCCAGTTACCAAAAACCTTAAAACAAAAAGCCAATAAAAGTGTATAAAGAATGGATGATGAAGAACTGTCAAATCCGGTGGTGTTGACCGACCAAACGCCGTATTCAGCAAAATTCTTTGAAATAGCCAGATGGATATACGCATCATCTATAGGATATACATATCCGTGGCCTTCCGGGAGTTGAGACCAACCTAATACATAATAAAACGCAACTGTTATAGTAAAAGCGAGGAAAAAGAATAATAAATATTTCTTCATAAAGTTCACAAATATAAATGCTTTTCTAAAACTAATGGATATAATCCTTAATGGAACCGCTCCTCTGACAATTTGGCAAGAGGTACAGATTTTGCATTAAATGGTTCAAATCAAATCTTATGAAAAACACCGCTATTATTGGATTGAAAGAGTCCAAAACAAAAGAAATTGCAGAAAAACTGAATGCACTGTTAGCAAATTATTCCTTATTTTATCAAAATACCCGTGGCGTACACTGGAACATTAAAGGAGACCAGTTTTTCACGCTTCACCCAAAATTTGAAGAATTGTATAACGATCTGGTACTTAAAATTGATGAAATTGCAGAACGGATTCTGACCCTTGGAGCAACGCCGAATCACAATTATTCTGATTACCTTACCGTTTCCTCTATTCCTGAAAGCAAAGAAGTGAGTGATGCCACAGCTTTCGTGGCATCA
>JADMKO010000027.1 GCA_015478785.1 Chryseobacterium sp.
AAAAATATTGCTGAAGAAGAAAATGAGAACAGCCTTTCCGAAGGTAATGATGAAGAAGAAAAACTGATGTTGGCCATCAATTATCCCGAAACCGTGGAACCAATGACCAATTTAGCATTAGTTACCAAATCCAAGAAAAATACAGACCAGGTGTACGCGCTGAACATCATTAATGAAGAACAGAACGAATCTTCGGAAAAAAATGCAGAGAAACTTCTGAAAACAGCCACAGAAATAGCCGCCGCTGCGGATCTGAAACTGAATGTTCTGAAAAGACATGATTCCGATATTGTCAACGGAATTAACAATGAAATAAAAGAACATAAAATCACCGATTTGATTATTGGGGTCGATAATAAAAAAGGATTTTCGTCGGCATTTATGTACAATCTGTACAACGGATACCTGAACAGTGAATCAACCAATGTATTGGTGTATCATTCCGTACAGCCTGTTTCCACGGTAGAAGTGTATCATGCATTAATTCCGGATAACGCACATAAAGAATCAGGATTCTTCAAAGCATTGCTCACCATTTGGAATATCTCCAGAAATTCGGGAGCGAAAATTATCTTTTATGCTGAAGAGAATACCCTGAAAATGCTGGAAAATATTCAGAAAAAAGCCACAGTCGATGCGGTATTTATTCCTTTGAGCAACTGGAATGAATTACCGGATATTGCGAATAAAATGAAGACAGATGAGGCGCTAATTCTCATTATGGCCAAGCGGGGAATGAAATCTTACCGTCCGGAAATGCGTCATGTTCCGCTGTATCTGGACCGTAATTTCAAAGATAAAAATTACTTACTCGTCTATCCGGCTATGGTAGGAAAACAGGAGGATAGCTATGGACTGCACACCCGGAGTTTCAATAACCCTGATGATTTTGCGGAAATCGGTAAATTAATTGGAAATATTTTCAGGTAATTTATTTCATTCAAAGTTCTGAAGATCTACCAGTTTACGGTAAATACCGCCTTTATCATAGAGATCGTTGTGATTGCCTTGCTCTACGATTCTGCCACGTTCCATCACGACGATAAGATCCGCTTTCTGAATGGTGGAAAGGCGGTGCGCAATGACGAGCGAAGTACGGTTTTCCATCATTTTTTCCAGAGCATCCTGTACAAATCTCTCGGATTCTGTATCCAGTGCAGAAGTAGCCTCGTCCAGAATCATGATAGGAGGATTTTTCAGTACTGCTCTGGCAATAGAAACCCGTTGTTTTTGTCCACCTGAGAGTTTACCTCCCGCATCGCCTATTCCGGTTTCATACCCTTTTGGTTGATCAATGATGAATTCATGAGCATTGGCGACCTTCGCTGCATGTTCTACTTTTTCTTTGCCTGCCTGCAGATTTCCCAATGCAATATTATTGGCAATGCTGTCATTAAACAGAATGTTGTCCTGGGTTACAAGCCCGAAAAGACGGCGGTAACTGGAAAGTTTTAAGTTCTTAATATTATGTCCGTCAATGAAAATCTCGCCTTCCTGAACATCGTAAAAACGGGTAATCAGATTGGCAACGGTGCTTTTTCCGCTTCCGCTTTGTCCTACTAATGCTATTGTTTTTCCTTTGGGAATCGTAAGCGAAAAATTGTGAAGTACAATTCGGTCTTCATAAGAAAAACTTACATTTTTAAATTCAATTTTATCTTTAAAACCTTCAATTTCGAAGGCATTTTCATCTTCCCTGATTTGGTATTCAGCATCCAGAATTTCAAAAACTCTTTTCGCAGAAACTTCACCTTTCTGAAAATTGGAAATCGAATTGGAGAGTCTTTTCAAAGGATCCAGAATGGTGTAAAATAAAGAAATATAAACAATAAATTCAGCTCCACTCAGCCCTTTTCCCTGCAAAGCGAGTTTTCCGCCGAAATAAACAATCATTCCGATGGTTATCGCTCCCAGAAGCTCACTCACAGGTGAGGCCAGCGCTTTTTTCTTGAAAAGCCTCAAGGACAGTCGCCGGATGGAATTCAAGGTTTGGTCGAACCTCGCCTTGATTTGATGCGAAGCATTGAATATTTTAATAATTTTTAATCCAACCAAAGATTCGTCCACATAAGAATACATTTTCCCGAGCTCATTTTGGGCTTCTCCGGTATCTTTCTTCAGGCTTTTGCCAATGAGCGAGATCAGGGTTCCCATAATAGGAAAAACGATCAGCGTAAAAACCGTCAGCTGAAAATTGGAATACAGCAAATAACCCATTGTAAGGATAATCACGATAGGCGAACGGATAATATCAATAAGGCTATTCAATATATTGCCCTCTATTTCACCCACATCTGAAGTGATTCTGGCAAAAACATCTCCTTTTCTCGTATCGGAAAAAAAAGCCACAGGCAAATCCAGAATTTTATCGTGCATATTGCTCCGGAAATCCCGGGAAACACCGGTTCTGGAATAGGTGAGATAGAACTCTGAAAAGTAACTGAATATATTTCTGAACAGAAACATACTGATGAAAATAATACAGGTAATCAGCAGAACGTATTCTGCACCACGGGTTTCTTCCAGATTCTGAATGAAATAATTAAAACTGTCTTTTAAATAGGTAGCGATATTGAAAACAGAACCTTCAAACTCGGGTTTTGCTTCAATTCTTGGCGATTTTTTATCAAAAAGAATGTTCAAAACAGGAATGAAAAACAGCATCGCAAAAATATTGAAAACTGCATACAGGATATTGAAAAAAATACCGGCAGCTAAACTGCCTTTGTACGGCAGGATATACTGGATCGCCCGTTTATAATAATTCATTGAGTGATTTTGATGGACAAAATTAAGGAAAATAGTACAAATGGTTGACCTTAAAACAGCTTTAATTGCCGGGCTTTGGTTCCGGTGAAATGTTCTGTAGATAAAGCAGGCATTTTTTTCCCGGCAAAGAACTTTTTATTGCCCAAAGCGAAGGTTTGATGAATCATATCTGCGATATTTCCCTGACCCTGATACCGTTCAAAAAACCGCTTTTCGCCCAGACTTCCGCCTCTCATCGATCGGATCAGGTTGAGCACTTTCTGCGCACGATCGGGGAATGCTGTTTCAATCCATTTTACAAAAACCGGTTCTACCGTATCGTTAAGCCGAACCAAAACATACCCGAACGACAATGCACCTGCATCCGACACGCTTTTCAGAATGCTGAGGCTTTCGTCGCTCGTAAGGCCTGGAATAACGGGAGCGACCATCACATTCACAGGAATGCCGTTTTCCGAAAGAATTTCTATGGCTTTCAGTTTGTTTCTGGCAGAAGAAGTTCTGGGTTCCATAGTGCGGCGAATGTCTTCATTTAAAGTCGGAATGCTTAAAGAGACCCGAACAAGGTTTTGTTCAGCCATCGGTTTTAAAATATCCAGATCTCTGAGAACCAGCGCGTTTTTAGTGATAATACTCACCGGATGACGGTAATCCCTGCACAATTCCAGCAACTTTCTGGTAATCTGCAACTGCCGTTCTATGGGTTGGTAACAGTCTGTATTGCCGGACATCAGAATGGTTTGGGTGATATATCCTTTCTTCTGAAAGAATTTTTCGAGAAGTTCAGGCGCTGATTTTTTCACCATGATTTTCCTTTCAAAATCCAGTCCTGCGGAAAATCCCCAGAATTCATGTGTAGACCGGGCAAAACAATAGGAACAGCCGTGTTCGCAGCCCTGATAAGGATTCATGGAATATTCAAAAGAAAGATCCGGGCTTTTGACTTTATTAACAATCGTCTTCGGGAATATTTCTGTGAAACTCGTTTTTACAGTGTCGGGATGATCTTCAGGCTCTAAGGTATAGCGGTCAAAACGGTTGGTAACGTTCTGCTGTGCGCCTTGTCCTTTGATAAAATTTTGATCTTCCATGCTGTAAAATTAAGGCTCACAAAATTAATAAAGTGACTTTCCAAAAAGAAGTTTTCCACAAAAAAACCGGCTTAAGACAACCGGTCAATTCTGTATTGGCTTATGGTTATTTCAAAGCCAGATATTCGATTCCGTGGTGTAAATCCGAATTTTCATCATCATCATAAAGATGTCGGTGGTAGTCTGAATATTCAGAATCATAATCTTTATTGGAAAGCAATCGCTTGACTAATGTGAATCCCAAAACTGCGAAAAAGCCGAATATCCCTGCAATAATAACTCCTGTTCCTTTTTTCATAAAATTGATTTTGCTCTTTCGGAAATTACAAAATCTGTTCCTTTCTCTGCCGATATTCTTTTTTCAATATGAATTAAATATCAATTTTTATCCGAAGAACAGATATGCAAGCGTAATAGAGGTAATGATGCCTACCAGATCTGCCAGCAACATTGCGCCCACGGTATATCGTGTATTTCTGATTCCGACTGCACCAAAATAAACGGCAATTACATAAAAGGTCGTATCTGAACTTCCCTGAAGAACCCCCGCAAGCCTTCCCTGAAAACTGTCGGCACCAAAAGTCGCCATGGTATCCACCATCATTCCGCGGGCTCCGGATCCTGAAAGAGGTTTTATTAACGCCGTAGGCAAGCCATCAACAAAACGGGTATCGGCCCCGGAAACACTGGCAAGGAATTTCATCCCGTCAATGATCATTTCAAAAATACCGGAAGTTCTCAGCAAAGAAATGGCGATCAACATTCCTACGAGATAGGGGATAATTTTCACACAAGTCCAGAATCCTTCCTTGGCACCTTCAATAAAGGCATCGAACACATTAATCTTTTTATACACACCTCCTGCAACAATAGCAAAGAAAATAAGAAGAATAATTCCGTTGCTCAGCACCTTGCTGAAGCCGTCTAGTTCTTCTTTGCTCAGCTGAACCAGGAAAACCACCAAACCCGCGATGATGGCAGAGATTCCTCCAATATAAGCCAAAACAACAGGCTGCAATAAATTTATTTTTTGTTTAAGGGAAACAACGATCAGGGCCGCCATGGTGGCAGCGAAAGTGGCAATAAGACACGGAAGAAAAATATCCGTCGGCGTTTCAGATCCCATACTGGCCCGAATGGCGATAATGGAAACTGGAATCAAGGTAAGTCCGCTGGCGTGAAGGCAGAGAAACATGACCTGTGCATTGCTGGCGGTATCTTTAGAAGGATTCAGGGTTTGCAAGCTTTCCATCGCCTTCAGACCGAAAGGCGTGGCAGCATTATCCAGTCCCAATAAATTGGCACTAAAATTCAGCATCATGTGTCCAAAAGAGGGATGATTTTTTGGGACTTCGGGAAACAGCCGGGAGAAAAAAGGCTGTATCATTCTGGAAAGCAGATTAATCCCTCCTGCTTTTTCTGCAATTCCCATAAAGCCCATGAAAAGGGTCATTATTCCGATAAGTCCTAAACAGATTTTAACTGCGGTTTCTGACGTTCCGATAACGCCGTCAGCAGTTTGAATGCGATAGACCTCAACGTTCTGCCTTAGTGAATCTGCACGATAGTGCACCGTTCCTTCCTGAAAATCCGGATTTTTCAACAATTCCTGTTGCACACCGGTATTAAATTCATGGAAAGGCTGAGTCGCAATCGCTACAGTATCGCCGCTTCTCCCCACCACCATATCATTGTAAATATCCTGATAATTAGGCGAAAAAATATATTTTATGCTGGCCAATACAATTGCAACAATAATAAAAGCCGACCAAATTCTGCTCAGTACCATGTTTTAAATTTGGAAATTGAAATGGAAAATACGACACATAACTGAATCAAATCTTTTCTTCATGAATCTCAGAAAGTGACACCGAACCATAAAAACAAAACAAAACAGGAAATGAAAAATTTTTCATAGAAGATAATTTGAAATGATTATTCAAAGATATATTTTTTTGTTCAGCTCCGGAGACTAACGGATTTAAAATCTAAAATTGAGCTCCGTGCCCTATCCGTCAGAATATCAATTTCATTCCTTACGCATCGAAATTCTTTCTCAGAAAAAGAGCCTTATTCCCGGTGTGTCCTAGCGGAAACAGGAGATGAAAGGAGAATTCTTATAAACTCAGTCAGGTTGTTGATTTTTCTTAGTCCATTTTCCTGAAAACCTGGTCAGGTTTCCAAAAATGCTGGTCAGGTTTTCGGTTTTTCATCCTATGTTTTTGTAAAAGACTGGTCAGGTTTTTAAAAAGGCTGGTCAGCTTTAAAGATATATCTGGTGAGATTCCGCAAAATGAACAGCAAGGACAGCTCCTGCGGTGCGATAAATCTTATCCATTCATCAACGCCTTTTTTGTCATGCTGTAAGCATCTCAGCGAACCCTTCTTATTAACCGTTGAGATTCCTACGAATGACAAGCGCCGTTTTTTGTCATGCTGTAAGCATCCCCACTATTAGGCAATTTGTACAAAAAATCCCGGAACATTTTACCCCGACCCTAAAAGGAGCTGTTCCGGGATTTTCCGTCTACCGAAGACTAGATCATGAAATTGTTCCACTGTCAGACTGAGCCACCGCCGAAGCCTTCTCTCCTTTAGAGTCGGCGTAAAGAAAATCTGTTGCTATCTAATAGTCCACAAACTAATTCACCTGCAA
>JADMKO010000028.1:0-2185 GCA_015478785.1 Chryseobacterium sp.
GGATCAGACGCTTCCTACAGGAATAGGCATCAATACAGGCGGTGCTTCCACGGCGATTGCAGCATATAACCAGATGGTATTGGAAAGGGCAAAATTGATGGAAAACGCAACTCCGCAGAATCCTTTGATTGCGGAGCTTTCAAAACAATTAATTTCTACTAAAGCATTAATTATCGAAAATCTGATGAAAGGGCGAACAGCGTTGTTGGCCACCAGAAATCAGATTGAAACTCAACAGGGAAGAGCAGATTCTAAAATCTCAAGAATTCCGGCACAGGAGAAAATGTTCCGCAGTATCGAACGACAGCAGCAAATAAAAGAAAGTCTGTATCTACTTTTGCTCGAAAAAAGAGAAGAGGCTGCCATTGCTATGGCGATTACAGCGCCAAAAGCCCGCGTTATTGATGCTGCTTATGCTTCGGAAAAACCAGTTTCGCCGAAAAAAGCTTTGGTATTGGGAGGAGCTTTTTTGATAGGGCTTATTATTCCTTTTTCACTTATTTACGTAAAAGAAATTCTGAATGACAAAATTCTTTCAAAACAGGATCTGATAAAATTGACAAACGGGAAACCCATTCTCGGGGAAATTCCGAGATTAAGCAAGGGCGAAACCGAACTGGTAAGAATAAACGATCTTACTCCAATGGCGGAAGCCTTCAGGATTTTGATTACCAATATGAATTTTATGCTTCCTAAACAGAAGGAAGGCAAGGTCATCTTTGTGAGTTCATCCGTGAAAGGAGAAGGGAAAACATTTGTTTCTGTTAACCTTTCTCTTACTCTTGCTACTCCCGGCAAAAAGGTGATTATCATTGGTTCAGATATCCGGAATCCGCAGTTGCAGCGGTACAATCAAGCCAGAAAAGGTTTGGAAGGGCTCACAGAATTTTTATATACTCCTGAGAAAAAGATTGATGATCTTATCCATGTTTCTATTTATAATCCGCATTTAGATGTGATTTATTCCGGAAGCATTCCGCCGAATCCTACGGAGTTATTAGGAAATGGACGTTATGAAGAACTATTGGTGGAACTTCGCAAGAGATATGATTACATTATTTTAGATACGGCTCCGCTGATGTTGGTAACCGATACTTTAATCATTTCCAACCTGGCAGACGCCACCCTTTATGTAACCCGTTCCGAATACACAGAAGAAACTCTCATCGAATTCGCGAACAAACAGATAGAATCCGGAAAGATTAAAAACACAGCTTTCATCCTGAATGATGTTTCCAAAGACCATTTCGGCTACGGAAATAAATATGGGTATGGGTATAATGCTGAGCAGAAAAGTTGGTGGGATAAGATGAAATTTTGGTCTTGACATATTTAATTTTTAAATAAATGATGATCTAAGTAATTCATAATCCTTTTTTAAGTTCCCAACTATAATAATTTCAATTTGAGTTTCAGAAAAGAACAGCTTGTAAAAGGGGTCGTCTGGAGTGGTATCGACAAAGTAGGAATGGTGGCTATCCAGTTACTTTTGGAATTGGTTCTTGCTAGATATGTTTTACCGATAGAGTATGGTATTATCGGTCTCGCTATGATTTTTATTAGTTTAGGGACGCTTTTTTCAGAAAGCGGATTTGCCAATGCATTAATTCATAATCAAGACCGCACTGAGGTGGATTTTTCAACTGCCTTTTACTTCAATTTTCTCATTGCCCTATCTGTGGTGTTAGTTGTCGTTTTGACTGCGCCCTATATCGCCATTTTTTTTAATACTCCAATCTTAGCCAAGGTTCTGAAATTAATATCATTGTGTATTATTTTTAATTCATTAGTGATGGTTCACAAGACGAAGCTTAGTATTTCCATGGATTTCAAAACGCAAGCTAAAATTACTTTTATTTCATTAATATTGTCTGGAATTATTAGTGTAATGATGGCTATCAATGGGTATGGAGTATGGGCCTTGGTTGTACAAATTCTATCTCAAAGTATTTTTACTTTTTTATTATTTTCCGTGTTTAATTTTTGGAAGCCTTTGCCGGTTTTTTCTCGAAATTCTTTTAAAAAACTTTTTGGATTTGGTTCTCATGTGCTTTTGGCTGGAATTATCCAGAGCATATACATTAATCTTTACAATCTTTTGATAGGAAAACGTATGTCTACAGTTACTTTGGGATTATATACTAAATCCAATCAGTTTACACTATTTCCTGCAGGTTTAGTGAGC
>JADMKO010000028.1:2195-39041 GCA_015478785.1 Chryseobacterium sp.
AGTGAGCATTATTTTTCAGCGTGTAACCTTTCCTTTTTTTTCATCACATCAAAATGATAATGAAAAAATTTTTTTTCTTAGCCAAAGCTTTACAAGAATGGTAGGGTTGGTGTTTTTTCCTTTTTTTACTTTTTTGGCAGTTTTTTCTGAACCTTTGGTATATTATGGTTTGTCCGAAAGTTGGATTATGGCTGCCCCGATTGTGCAACTGCTTGCCGTGGCATATATGTTTCAACCAATCATAGCTAATAATATGCTACTTTTACAAGTAAAAAATAACACTAAACTGTATTTAAAAGTTGAAATACTAACTAAAATTTCCGGAATTATCATATTATTATCAACCATTAATTTGGGGATTATTTATGTATGTTATGGTCTTATCATACAATTGATAATACAACTTGGAATAACCTCTTATTTTTGTCATATGTTGCTTCAAAAATCAATGTTACAACAACTGATGATTATTTTGCCTCATATTGCAATGGGCATATTTACTTGGATATTAATAAATTTTTTGCTTTATAATTTTTCCCGAGGTCATTTTCTTTTATATGGCAGCATATTGTTCGTATTGGTTTATATTTGTGCTTATATGCTTTTTTTTAGAAATCATATATTCGGAATGTATAAGTTACTCAGCAGTAAATAATTTTTTTTGCTAATAAAACAAGATGTTCATATACTTCATCATATTATTATTTATTGCTTTTGGTGTTTTCCATTACGATATCAGAAATAAAACATTCTACCGTAAAACGTATGCGGTATTTTTGTCTGCCCTTATCACGTTAATGATAGGTTTGCGTTATAAAGTTGGTGGAGATGCGCTTACTTATGAATATTATTTCCGATGGATGCCTAATCTTTCTGAGTATCTTAAGTTTTTGGATTACGATCGATCGTTTAATTATCAACCACTTTATCTCCTTTTTGTAGCGATATGCAAAACGATAGATCCCAGTTATTATGTATATCAATTTATCCATGCCGTGGTAGTAAACTCTATAATTACCTGGTTCTTATATAAATATTGTGAAAAATTTTTTACCGCGCTTTTTTTGCTTTTCGTATTGTGTCTTTATTTTTATTTTACTTTTGAAATACAAAGAGAAATTCTGGCTATTTGTTGTTTTTTACTAGGTTTCAAATATTATCAGAATAATAAATGGATCCCCTATGCCATCCTCGCAGTAATAGCTTTTTTCATTCATATATCCGCAATAATTTTATTTATACTTCCTTTTTTTAAATTAGTTAAACTCAAAAATCAAACGGTCCTTCTGATTCTGGTAATTGCATTTGCTCTTTCTTTTTTAAAATCTTTTTTTTATGATGCTATAAGTGTATTCCTTGTTACAGATACTATGACAGATAAAGGAAAAGTGTATAGCGAAATGGAGTTTTCCATCTCAGGATTACTTTTCTTCTTTTTGGGCAGAGTAGGATTGTTACTTCCTATTGTTTTTTACTATGTCCGGAATAAAGAGGAACCAATGAGAGATATTGTTACTGCTTTTTATATCTTATCTTGCTTGTCACAAGTAATGGTTGGATTTGATAGAATGCTAAATTATGTTACGATCCCTTTCATTATTTGCTTTTGTAATTTCCTTTACTCGGAAAATATATTTAAGATTAAAATAAAAAAGAAATTAATAGCTCTTTCAACCTATTTTTGTTTATTCTTTTTTATTTGTATTAAAATTGTTATGGACTTGAATGTAACCGATCGGGCAAGGTATCATTCGATATTTTTTCCATATTCATCTCATTTTGATAAAGAAAAGAATCCGGAAAGGGAACGTTTTATGATTGAATTGTGGAAGAGGTAATTGATTTGGTAAGAATTAATGATCTCTGAGATGGCTCTATTTGATTAAGGTAGTTACAGTTTTAATTTATATCTTTTCTTAAAAATTTGCTATGAAAAAGATTTTTCTACTAATGATATTACTTCTATTTGGAATAGTCCCTGCGCAGAACAACATTGTAAGACTGGATGATCCTCATACAAAGGAGTTAACTGAATATGCTGAAGTAATAACATTTGCTGATGGCTCTGCAATGAGAGATCAGGTGTGTGATGGGGTAATATATCTGAAGTACAGGGAAAAATATTATAAGAGAATATATCACGGAGCTGTAAATGTAAAATGGTTTGGTGCGAAAGGAGATGGAAATTCACATGATATCGGAACTGACGATACTAATGCAATCAAAAATGCCTTAGTGGTTTTAGCTAAAATTCACCAACCTACAAGTCTAACAGGCGGACATCTATTTGGTGGCTTCACATTATACTTTCCGAAAGGTAAGTATATCATAAATGAAACGATTAAAATTCCAAGTTGTACCACCATTATAGGTGAATCCAGATATGAAACGATGATTCACATGAAGACTCCCCGCTTCGCCTTTACCAACATAATGGGGATGCTCAATAAGAGAGATGTGGATATGTCGAATAACATAAAGATTAGACAACTCACACTTAAACAAGGAGGAATCGAATTACAGAACAGTATCAATTCAGTAGTTGAAGATGTAGGAATTTTTGATATTACAGGGGTAGCACTTCAGATCAGGATTCCGGTTAACCTGATGATTCGTAATGTGAAAATTTTTAATTGTAGTGATACTGCTATTAAATATGAAGACAATATGGGTTCTGGGCCCTCCACTACTACAACCTTTGAAAACATTTGGATTGCTGCAAGCAATAGGGCTATATTGCTAGACGGAAACACCGGCGGTTCTCACAAAATTATTACTACCAGGATATTAAACTCGATTATAGAATACAATAACATTGGTATCGAACTTAAGGGCAATATAGAAAATCTTGTGATTAGGGATATTCATTTTGAGCAGAATAAAAATGCTTCGCTTATTGCTACAGATAATGCTTCATTTACTCTGGAAGATTCTTGGGCTGACAAAGGAGATATTATCATTAAAAATAATCCGAATATAGACCAAACAAAAGTTGAGATTTATTTTAAGAATAATATGATTCCGTTGAAAGTGGATCCGGGGTTTAAGGGAAAAATTTTTAATTTGTAACCTTCTTAAATGATTTGCCAGTATCGCGCAGCTAGTCGCAATAGACTGGAGGAACTTAGTTCAGTTATTTTAAAATTGCACTGTTAAAGCTGTCCTTCTTGTGCGAATATTGTTGATTTAGACTGCCTTTCAATTTGCAGCAAAAATATCTTCGATAATACAAGGATCTACAATTATTAAATTTCTTTTCAAGACTTTTAACATTACACCTTCTCCGGGAAACAATTCTGGAATAATGATGGAAGTCGTATTAGTTGAATTATTATATGTTTTGCCTATGGTTGTAAAAGCATTGTTAGGTGATGTATACGAGTTTACCCTAGGGGAAATGTAACTAGAATCGTAGGAACCATTTAATTTTAATTGGGTCGAATTAGCAATCAACTCTGTATCTTTATTTACGATCCAAATATAGTATTCCGTTAAATTTTGATTATGGTTCTCAAATAAACTAAGTAAAATATTGTGATTATTAACATCTTTAATGACACCAAACGAATTTAAGTCTAATAATTCATCTAAGCCAAAGGGATAACCTTGATTCATATAAGTGTCTGCTTTATGTAAGGTTGTAACATGCTGGTAATTTAAAACTACTGGACCTACAACTTCCTTTAAAAACTTATTCATATCTCTGATTGCGGCATAATGGGCGTGATTTTTTTCAAACCCATTTTTATAATCCCAATATAATAGCCCTTGTGCGTTATAAGCAATTGCCGTCGATGTAAGAAATCTTAACTTGGGCGCATAAGGTTCAGGCGCATAGTCTTCATGGGATTGAATTACAAACCAAAATGGTTGAAATGTCAATTTATCTTTGAATGTTTTTAAATTATAAAAGTAACTGGGATAGAACGGCTCATTACCTCTGTTAAATGGATAGTGATCAAATGAGACATAATCTGTGATATTTTGATTAACATATTGATTTACATAGTTTTCGTAGTCGGTATTACTGTTAACACCTCCCCAATATCTAGGCATTAGATTATAATAAAGTTTTTTTTCTGGAAAATTACTTCTGAAAAAATTAGTCCATTTGTTTACATTGGTAAAGTTATTAAACACAGGCTCATCCCCTAGAAATATTCCAAAAATGGCATCGTCTAAACCATTTGGAAGATTATTCCTAAACTTATCAATTAATTCCTGTTTCTCAGTGGGCAGGAGGTCAGGATCCTGATATGAGGCCACATGGTGACTTGATAGCATTACTTTTAATCCACTTTTCTTCACTAAATCTAAGTAGGAGTATATACGAGAATGATTATCATACATAAACATCACATCTGGACTGATTAAAAAGTCTACATTCGCTTCTTTAACCTTTTGGAATTTTATTAAATCATTTATATAATATGGAGGAGAATTTCCAATTAGAAATTGATATGGAGTTTGGGCACTTAGACTGATCCCCATATCCCATCCCCCAAGTCCTAATGAAGATTTGTCAATTAACCACATTCCATTAGTTGTGGTTTTAATGCTTAAATCTGCTTTTCCGTCGCCATCATAATCAGCGGGTACCGGCTCTGCAGTTATATCACCATAACCATTAAACTCAATATTGAAAGAACCAAATCCGTCAGATGCATAATCAATTTTCCAAACTTCACCATCCTTAACTGCAATATCTGTTTTACCATCTCCGTCATAATCTCCGGGTGCTGGTATGGCACTTGGTCCTCCATAATTAAAATTAATAAAAGGCGGCTGCCAACCACTTAATCCATTAGCAATGAGCCATCTACCATCATCGACTTTAACAGATAAATCCAATATTCCATCACCATTATAATCACCGGGAACGGCATGAGCATCCGCACCACCAAACTGATGAAAAAACATATCCCAAGAACCAAAGCCATTGGCAGCTATATCAATTAACCAATCTCCATTATCTTTTTTAACTGCGATATCAGTAATACCATCGTTATCATAATCTGCTGGAACGGGATGAGCATCAGTACCACCATAATTAAAATTTATAACGTTATCCCAGCCTCCCAATCCATTATCTGCATAGTCTATTAGCCATGACCCCCCATGAGTTTTAACTGATAAATCAATTTTTTCGTCACCATCATAGTCCCCAGGTACCGGTATTGCATCTAAACCTCCGTATTCTGCATATTGATGATCCCAATAACCAAAACCATTACTTGACTCATCAATTAACCAATATCCTCCAGACGTTTTAACACTTATATCAGTTTCCCCATCCCCATCATAATCCGCAGGAGAAGCAATATAATTAACAGAAATATCAGGGGGAGACCATATTCCAATAGGAAATGATTTTTTTTGTGACTGAAACGTTCCGATAGAAAGATAGAACATAAGTAAAATAATGGCAATAGCGTAATTTGGTTTCATAATATTTTTTTTTCAAGTAAAATTAAAAAAAATATTAAATCAAATCATTCATACACTTATTTTTCTCAAAATAATAGACTTACACACATATGTACAGCAAATTGATCGTATTAAGTAATAGTGGCCTTTTCCAAGCTCCTTTATCTAGTCATTAGAGTTATTACTTTTAGATATGGTGAGTTAAATTTGTCCAAAAAGCTGCTTATTCGTATTTTTACCGCGCTTGGGGGGGGTATGCTTACCCTGAAATTATTGGCAAAAGCATTTTATATAATCCATATGATAGTTTTTTCTTTTATAATAGTAACTTATAATTCAGTTCAGCTTATTGAAGACTGTATATCATCGATTATAAATTTTGCTGACATTCCGCAGAATCAGTTTGAAATCATCGTCGTTGATAACAGCAATGATGAAAATCATCAAGTTTTAAAAAAACTGTTGAAAGAGAAGTATTCTACAATACTGCTGATACATAATAGTAAGAACGGAGGGTATGGGCAGGGTAACAATATTGGTGTCACAAATTCCCGAGGCGACTATATTTGTATTATGAATCCTGATGTTAGATTATCACAGCCGCTTCTACAGGATGCATCACGAAAGTTTCTGCAAGATGAAAATCTTGCGATGTTTTCTTATAGGCAATCCGGCGGTGCCAACATTTCTTTTTTTACTAAACCGGAGTACAAGCATCCATTTTTAGATAAAATATTTACGAAAATTAAGAATAAGTATGGTTGGTTTTCGCCGGTTAAAGATTATCTTTCCGGTGCTTTTTTCTTTATACGAAAATCAGATTTAGAAGCAATCAATTTTTTTGATGAAAACATATTTTTATATTTTGAAGAACCGGATATTAGTAATCGCTTGTTAAAAAAAGGAAGAAAAATTATTTGGGATTCATCAAAAAAATATATTCATCTGAATGGAAGTAGGGAGTATAACGAATTTGCTTTCAATGTAGAGATGAAATCACTTTTGTATTACATCATTAAATTTAATTTAAATCGTAATCAAATTTTAAAAAATTACTTAAGAGAATACAGATTTAACCTTTTATTATTCACAATCTTGGGTAACGCAAGAAGTATTACGAAAACACAAAGAGAGATTGGATTAATGAAAACAATTTTTAATGAAATAGAATAATGAAGTTGGTTATCAATTGTTCAACCCTTAGTGCATCCGGAGCTACACAGGTATCGGTTTCATTTATATACGAATGTATTAACTTTCCGGAAAACGAATATTTTCTTTTCTTAAGTAAAACAGTTAGTCAACAGATAAGTGCAGCAGATTTTCCCGATAATTTTCATTTTTACATTCTTGAAAATCATCCTGCATACGGTATAAAAGGTTTTAAAATCCGCAAACTAATGCGCACCTGGATGCAGTCAATTAAACCAGATGTGGTTGTTAGTGTATTCGGCCCCTCATGGTGGACACCCGAAGTTCCTCATTTGCAGGGGTATGCCTATCCACATTATATATATGAAGATTCTCCCTTATTTACTAAATTATCTCCAATTCAAAAATTTAAAATAAATATTTTCAAATTAATTCATATTACCTTCTTAATTAGAAATGGAGATCATTATGTTTCAGAAACAAAGGATGTAAGTAATCGTTTGAAAAAATTGATTAATAAAAAAGGGAAAAAATATTATACAGTAACGAACACCGCAAATAACTTTTTTATAGAATATCAAAATAATAGTTACGGTGACAATAAACAACTACTTCCGGAAAGAAAATCAGGAGAATTCCGATTTCTATCCCTATGTACCTATCACCTTCATAAGAATTTAGATATTCTTAATGAGGTAATCCCTATCTTAAATACTACCTTTCCGGATAATAACATACGGTTCGTCCTCACTATTGATGAAGAAAATTATAATGACAAATTTAGTCCTGTTTCAAAGAAATCTATTATAAATCTTGGAAGGGTAGATGTACAGGATTGCCCTCAATTATATCAAGAATGTGACGCTCTTTTTCTTCCTACTTTGCTAGAATGTTTCTCTGCAAATTACCCTGAAGCAATGGTGATGGAACGTCCTATTATGACCTCTAATTTATCATTCGCCACAGAAGTTTGTGGAGACGCTGCAAAGTATTTTGATCCTTTGGCGCCCAATGATATTGCTCAAAAAATAATAGAATTGGTGACCAATGAAAATCTAAGAACACAACTGGTTTTAGCAGGAAAAAAAAGATTGAAAGAATTTGATACCCCGCGCCAAAGAGCTGAAAAATATTTGGATATTTGTAAAAAGATTTCAAAAGAATGAGGTTATTACATACTTATGGCTTCGGAGGACTCCTTCATCTGATGATTTGCTTTGTTCGGACCAAACTTACCTTCTCGAAAGCCAGGCTGATTCGTTTTCCCATAGACATCAGAGGAAAGAAACATATCAGCATATCAAAGGGATTTACCACAGGAGTAGGCTGCAGGATAGAAGCATATCCGGAGCAAAATAAAAAAGTGCTTTTTATCGGGGAGAATTTTCAGATGAATGATTATGTCCATATCACCGCTATGGAATCTGTAACCATAGGGAATAATGTACTTTTGGCAAGCAAAATCTATATATCGGACTGCTCACATGGCAGCTACTCTGGTAATGAAAATGACAGTAATCCAAATGAAATTCCACACAACCGTAAGATGTTTTCTAAGCCGGTAGTGATAGAAGATAATGTTTGGATTGGAGAATCAGTGTCCGTATTGCCAGGAGTCCGAATAGGTAAAGGAACGATAGTGGGCGCTAATGCTTTGGTAACAAAGGACCTGCCCGAATATGTGATTGCAGTTGGTTCACCAGCAAAACCGGTTAAGAAATTTAATTTTGTAACCAAGAGATGGGAACTATTGCCCTGAAAATAATTAAATGAAAAGTATATTAATTACCGGCGGAGCCGGATTTATAGGATCTAACCTGGCATTGAAGCTACTGGAAAAAGGATATGAAATTACGGTTTTAGATAATTTATCTCCGCAGATCCATGGTAACAAACCAGAGGTTACCTCACCGCTTTATAGAAGTATTAAAGATAAAGTAAAATTCATTCAGGGTACGGTTACATCGCGAAAAGATTGGGAGAAAGCACTAAAGAAGCAAGATGCTGTTATACATTATGCTGCCGAAACGGGCACTGGTCAATCAATGTACTGTATAGAAAGATATGCGAAAGTTAACATGCAGGGTACTGCGATAATGTTGGATATTTTAGCTAATCATAGAAACCATCAAGTAAAAAAAATCGTGGTTGCCTCTTCAAGATCAATTTATGGAGAAGGAAAATATCGCCATCCGAAATTAGGTATTGTGTATCCGGGTCACCGTAATGAAAGAGATATGTTATCAGGTGATTTTGAAGTGAAATATCAAGACAACCAAACACTAGAACTGTTGGCGACATCAGAAGATTCCAAAATTCACCCTTCTTCTGTGTATGGTATTACAAAACAAAATCAGGAACAGATGATTATGACTGTTTGTCCATCCATTGGTATTGTGCCAGTAGCATTACGATATCAAAATGTATATGGTCCAGGGCAGTCACTAAAAAATCCATACACTGGAATTTTATCAATTTTTTCTACTCAAATTAAAAATGGAAATCCAATTAATATTTTTGAAGATGGTAAAGAAAGCAGAGATTTTGTATTTATTGATGACGTAGTACAGGCTACAATTCTTGCTTTAGAAAAAGCTGAGGCTAATAATGAAATATTTAATGTAGGAACTGGAGTTGCTTTTAATGTTTTGGATGTGGCAATGCAGCTAATTAATAATTATAACATTAAGGTGCCGGTAAAAATTTCTGGTAATTATCGACTAGGAGATATACGACATAACTTTGCAGATTTGAGTAAGATATCCAGAATGTTAGAATATCAACCTAAAGTATCATTTAAAGAGGGAATAAAAAAGTTTACAGAATGGGTGAATACGCAAGATGTACATGAAGATTTTTATTTGAAATCCATTGAAGAAATGAAAAATAAAGGACTTTATAAATAAGATATGATTGGTAATCAGCTTCGTAATAAAAAGATTCTTTATCTCAGCGCACGAACCTTTAATCTAGAAAAGCAGATTAAATTTAAATTAGAATCATTAGGAGCGTTCGTGACATTTTATGATGAGAGAATTAAAGATTCTACTTTGTCCAAAGCTGTAATTAGAATAAACAAGAATATTTTCAAATCTAAGATTCTACGCTATTATAAAAGTATTTTAAATCAAACCCAGCATCAGGAATTTGATTTTATGCTTGTAATACGTGGAGAGGTAGTACCCGAGTTTTTTCTTAAAAAATTTAAAGAACAACATCCTCAATGTGTTTTGATTTTCTATAATTGGGATTCTTTTACAAATACTCCCAACACTTCCAATTTCATTCATTTATATGACAGAGCTTTCACTTTTGATCCTGACGATGCACGTAATTTTAATCTACATTTTCGTCCATTATATTATATAGATGAGTATAAGAATATTAAGCAAAATAAAGAAGCATTTTATGATTTACTTTTTTTAGGTACAGCGCACTCAGATCGATATATCATTAGCAATAAGATTAAAGAAGAATTAGCAAAACATGGAAGATATATGTTTTGCTACTATTTCATGCATAATAAATGGGTATATTATTTTAAGAAGATATTCGATAAGACATTTAAATATTTCGATGTAAAAAAAATAAGTTTTAAATCATTAAGTGTAGAAGAAATTCTCGATCTTTATACTAATTCAAAAGTTATCTTGGATATTAATCATCCGAATCAAAAAGGTCTTACATTGCGTACTTTTGAGTCTATTGGTGCACAAAGAAAACTTATTACCACAAATAAAGAAATTCTTAAGTTTGATTTCTATAATCCTGATAATATTTATGTTTTAGACCGTGAAAATTGTAAAATTGATATTGGATTTTTAGATTTACCTTATCAAAATATAAACGAGATTTCTTACAACAAACTTTCTATAGAAGGTTGGATTTATAATTTATTTATTGATGCTGAGTCTCAATATTGGAGTAAATTTATTTAAATGAAAATCACCATTACAGGAGCGTCGGGTTTTGTAGGAAAAAATCTCTCTTCTTATTTGGAGAAAAAAGGTTTGACCGTTGAAAAATTATCTCTACGAGATTCCTGGAAATTTCCAGACAATGGGGAGGTCATTATTCATCTCGCCGGAAAAGCACATGACACTTCCAATACTACGGAAGAAGCTGAGTATTTCAGCGTAAACCGTGATCTCACAATAGCATTGTTTAATGAATTTCTGAAATCTGATTTTCGTGACTTTTTCTTTTTCAGTTCTGTAAAAGCTGTTGCAGATGAGGTGGGCGATGTTCTTACAGAAGAGGTGATGCCGATGCCCAAAACACCTTACGGAAAATCCAAATTGGAAGCAGAAACCTACCTGCTGAATCAATATTTGCCGGCAAACAAAAGACTTTTTATTATTCGGCCATGTATGATCCACGGACCGGGAAATAAAGGAAATCTTAACCTGCTTTATCAGTTGGTGCTAAAAAGAATTCCATGGCCGCTGGCTGTATATGACAACCGACGGTCTTTCTTGAGTATTGATAACCTGAACTTTCTTGTAGAAAAAATGCTGGTTAGCGATTTGCCATCTGGAGTTTACAATATGGCGGATGATGAGAGTGTTTCCACAAATTGCCTCATTAAACTTATTGGTAAAACCACAGAAAGAAAAATAAAACTTTGGAAAATACCGCGAAAACTTATATCTTTCGCAGCCAAAACCGGGGATGTAGTAGGGCTTCCTCTAAATTCTGAACGATTGAAAAAGCTGACTGAGAATTATATAGTAAGTAATCAGAAGTTGAAAAACGCACTGAATATCCAAAAACTTCCAGTTTCAGCAGAAGAAGGATTGGAGAAAACAATAAAATGTTTTAAAAATTAAATGGAGTACAGTATTATTACGTTAATATTACTATTTTTTTCTTTAGTATATTTTCGTGCCGCCACTCATTATAACATAACGGACACTCCCAACCAGCGCAGCGCTCATTCTGTGGTGACGGTTCGCGGCGGTGGCGTACTCTATCCTTTTGCTTTTATTCTTTTTTTAATACAAAAATTTTTTTCAGGAAGTGAAGAAATAGCTTCTTATCTTGTGCTTGGCGCAGGCCTATTCATGCTGTGTACCGTCAGTTTTATTGACGATGTAAGACAGCTTTCATCCAAAATAAGGTTGGTGTTTCAGTTTCTTTCTGTGATTCCTTTGCTGTATTTTCTGGGAGTATTTGATGTGGTTTCTCCTGTTTGGATTCCCATTTGTTTTATTTTTATCATTGGAATTCTGAACGCATTTAATTTCATGGATGGCATCAATGGCATGTCAGGATTGTATAGCCTCATTACACTCGCCACTCTTTTCTTTATCAATCAGAATCTTGTATCCTTTACAGAACCAGATTTCATTCTGTATCCTTCCTTAGCCAGCTTGGTTTTTCTGTTTTTTAATTTCCGTAAAAAAGCAAAATGTTTCATGGGTGACGTAGGCAGCATGGGAGTTGCTTTCTGGATTATTGCCCTGATTGGTCTCCTGATCATGAAAACTGGCGAACTGAAATGGATATTATTACTCACCGTTTATGGCGTGGAAACGGGCATCACGATTATGGAACGCATCCGGCTTCGGGAAAATATCATGGAAGCGCATCGCCGTCATTTGTATCAGCTATTCGCAAATGATCTCAAAACGCCGCATCTTTGGGTGAGTTCAGGATATACATTAGCCCAGATCATCATAAGCGTTATCGTAATTGGGACAGATACTCCCGACAAAATGCTGATTCCCCTCGTGATTTTGATAACCATCGCGGCCTATCTTTTCATAAAAGTGAAAATAAAAAAACAAATCTCACATGACCCTCTCTGAAACTCCACTGAAGGATTGCTACATCATAGAACCGACTGTATTCGAGGATGAACGCGGCTATTTCTATGAGAAATTTAATGAGAAAAAATTTACAGAAATTACCGGCATGAACGGGCATTTCGTTCAGGATAATATTTCAAAATCAACATTTGGCGTTCTCCGGGGAATTCATTTACAGAAAGGCGAACATGCGCAGGCGAAACTGGTGTCATGTCTGGAAGGTACGGTCTGGGATATAGCTGTGGATTTACGTCACGATTCTTCCACTTTCGGAAAATGGTTCGGACTGGAAATTTCCGGCGAAAATAAAAAACAACTGTACGTTCCCCGAGGTTTCGGCCACGGGTTTGCAGTGCTTTCTGAGACTGCAATTTTCGCTTATAAATGTGATAATTATTATAATAAAGAATCGGAAGGTGGCATCATCTGGAACGATCAGGATCTCAATATCGACTGGAAACTGCCACTATCAGAGGTTATTCTTTCTGAAAAAGATAAAATTCAACCTACCTTCAGTCAGGAAAATTTTTAACATCCTATAACTTTTAAAGAATCAGAAATGGTTCTTTTTTTATTGCTAAATTTGCACCCTGCAATTCTGATGTTCAGCAGTTGTCAATTTAATCTATCCGAACCTTTATTATGCGCACAAAATCAACAGGAAAAAAGAAAATTAATGTCATTACTTTGGGATGTTCCAAAAACGTAGTGGATTCGGAAGTGCTGATGGGGCAATTGGCTGCCAATGGAAAAGAAGTTGTTCATGAGGATCGCGGCGATATTGTGGTGATTAATACCTGTGGTTTTATCGATAATGCCAAGCAGGAAAGCATCAATACCATTCTGGATGCTGTGGAAGCCAAGGAAAGAGGCGAAGTGGAAAAAGTGTTTGTGATGGGTTGCCTTTCCGAACGGTACAAACCGGATTTGGAAAAAGAAATTCCGAATGTGGACCAGTATTTCGGAACCCGTGAACTGCCTTTCCTGTTAAAACAACTGGGCGCAGATTATAAGCATGAACTGGTAGGAGAGCGACTGACAACGACTCCGAAACATTACGCTTATTTGAAAATTTCTGAAGGATGCGACAGGCCGTGTTCCTTTTGTGCAATTCCGCTCATGAGAGGCGGTCATATTTCCAAACCGATAGAAAAACTAACCGAGGAAGCGCGAAATCTCGCTAAAAACGGAACAAAAGAACTGATTCTCATCGCACAGGATCTCACGTATTACGGCCTCGATTTGTATAAAAAACGAGCACTTGCAGATCTTTTGCGTGAACTGATCACCGTGGACGGAATTGAATGGATCCGGCTGCATTATGCCTTTCCTTCAGGGTTTCCGGAAGATGTTCTGGAAATCATCCGCACCGAACCGAAAGTGTGCAATTATATTGATATTCCGCTGCAGCACATTAATTCTGATCTTCTCAAATCAATGCGAAGAGGAACAACCGCCGAAAAAACCAATGACTTGCTCAGAAAGTTCAGGGAATATGCGCCGGATATGGCCATTCGTACCACGCTGATTGTAGGATACCCCGGTGAAACTGAAGAAGTTTTTCAGCAATTGAAAAACTGGGTTGCCGAACAGCGATTCGACAGACTGGGCTGTTTCACCTATTCTCATGAAGAAAATACGCATGCTTACCATCTTCAGGACGATATTCCGCAGGAAGTGAAAGAGAGAAGAGTGGAGGAAATCATGGAACTGCAGTCTCAAATTTCCTGGGAGAAAAATCAGGAAAAAATCGGGAAAGTATTCCGTTGTATTTTCGACAGGAAAGAAGGAAATTATTTTGTCGGCAGAACAGAATTTGATTCGCCGGATGTCGATAATACCGTACTTGTGGAAGCCAGTAACGTTTATATTTCTTCAGGAAGCTTCATGAATATTAAAATAACTGCTGCTGAAGAATTCGATTTATATGGAATATTGGTATAATTTCCTTTTCAGAAATATATCTTTTCATTTTGATAGAAAAAACGCTCATTTTTGAGCGTTTTATTTTTGCTGCCTTGTTAAATTTTAAATTGATATCCAGTCACTTGTATTTTAAATTGAGTAGATTTGTTGTACTATTTCGGACAAGTACAGAGATAAAGTTAGAAGATCCGTTACGATTTGGAAATTTCTGCCCTACGATCAACCATAAGGTAACTACGGGGTATATACGGGGTATGTACGGGGTATGTACGGGGTATGTATGGGTGAAGTATGGAGGTAAAGAATTTTAGAGAAGCAAAGTGCTCGTTTTGTGGGTTTTAGGGCAGTGAAAAAACCAAATTGCACCATAATTTAATCGCCAAATGCTCTGAAGAAGGTAAAAATGAGAGCGAAAAAACCAGAAACCATTTAAAGTATTATCAAAACTTGAATCTGTCGTTACTAATTTGACAAAAGTCGGGAGAAAAAACGTTCATCTTTGAGCGTTTTTTGTTTTTGTATTGAACTGATGATCAGTGTCATGTGTTTTTAAGGTGTTGATTTTAAAAGAGAATTCGTTAATTAAATTAACTTTTAGCCGCTCCTTTTAACACTATTTAACATCCTCCCGGAAAGGCTTTTCTCACGGTGTTTCACAGCGACTTTAAGATTTATTTAACATTATATTAACTTTCGTTAACGCAATAATTCTGTTAGATTGGTATTTCAGTCTACATTTGCCCTCGTCAAACCAATAAAAATTCAAAATGATGAAAAGAGGAATTCTCGTAATCATAATGATGATTTCAACTCTTGGTCTCTATTCTTTCAAGAATAATACCAAAGATAATGAGGAGGTAAAAACAAGTTATGCGTCGTATTATCACGACAAATTTAATGGAAGAAAAACAGCTAGCGGTGAGGTTTTTCATAACACAAAACTCACAGCAGCGCACAGAACACTTCCTTTCGGTACTAAAGTGAAAGTGACCAACCTGAGAAATGGCGAAAGCGTGGTGGTAATTATTAACGATCGGGGCCCGTTTCATGCCGCCAGAGCACTGGATCTTTCCAAAGCGGCGTATGATGAAATCGGAAACCTAAGAACAGGTACCATGCCCATAGAATTTGAAATTATTGATTAATAATCTTTTAAACAAAAAAGTCCTTCCGCAACATGTGGAAGGACTTTTTTTTGAATGATATGTGACCAGAAATTCGGTTATTCTGGCCTTTTAATTTTCAGGGGATTTTGCCTGGTATCAAAAACATCGCTGATTTCGATTCGGTTTTTATCCTTATTAAACCAATAAATAATTTTATAGTTTTTGAAAATCAAATATCTGAAATTCTCTTGACGATCTAAAGGTAAGTCTTCGTTTTGTCCGATTTCAGTTCGAAATTCTAAGGAAGTTGTTTTTTCAACAATTCCTGTCGCTAACTTCTCTGCAACTTTCGGACTCGCTTTTATTTTATAATAGTCGTAAATATTTTTTAATTCCTTCTTTGCAAAATAAGTCCAATATACTTTTATTGCCATTGTTTTATTTCGGCTATTAATTCAGTTGATTCGGTTACTTGGTCTTTCTTTGAATCTTCCATTGCGGCATTAATTCTGGAATTGAGCTCTTCACTAGTGAAGAGCGAAAAATCTTCATTATTACTTTTTAATATATTTTCAAGGCGAGAAATTAATTCCTCACTTTGTACTTTTAAGAATTCTTGAATAAACGCTAATTTTCTGGTTTGAAGATCCATTTTCAAAATTATTTGAATCAAAATTACTAATTAATTTCCAGTTTTTTTCTCCTAATTCATCACATTGAAGAAACCGCTAACAACGCTTCATAAAATTCTTCTTCCATCAGCCCGAATTGTTGACAACATAATCTGAGGCCTTCCAGGTGCATCATCGTGACTGATTCCTGAATTTCAAGGGGAAGTTCGCCTAAGGATGTTTTAGCGATGAAATAGCCGTCTTTCTTGCTGTATTCGGAGGTGCTGTAGGGAAGTTGTCTGAAATAATTTGAGGTTTGTTGTAACGCTTCCGAAAAAATAACGTGGTTTTCCGGATAAATTAAAACTCCACCCGAAGTCATCTTGCTGACTAGCAATTGACCTTCTTCAGCATTTACATGTGTTGTAATCAGCGCGATATTAGGCCGGAAATCGGAACCTGCGATGAGGTTCTGAGTGGAATAAAGCGCAAAATCATTTCCTGTATCCGTGGAAGTTTCAGTAATCTCATCGAAATTTTTCCCATGAAAATTCAAAATATTTTTCAGCAGTTGCTGCACTTCATTTCCTGCGACAAGAACCCGGGTTTTATGTTGTGCTTTCTCAAAGGCGTCAGCGATGTTCATGTTATCTTTAATATTTAATTTAGGGATTTGTATTCAGTTTGGATTTCAGAAGCTCCTGAAAAGCCCGTGTCACACGATCCCATTTTTCCTGGTCTTGTTCCATGATGTAACTCGCGTCACTTTTGCTGGCAGATTGCGGCCCTCGGTTTACTTTTACGGAAGTGCTGATATAATCGTACAGTTTTTTTCGGTCTTCCTGTATCATCCGAAAATTATTCGCAGCCAATACTTCTTCCAGTTTTTGAATTTCGTCCGAAGAAATCTTAAAATTTTTCTTGATTTTCTTTCCCTGGCCTTCGAAGGAATAATGCGCTTTATTCCCTTTGATGAGGAAGTTTTCGTACACTGGCGCATAACCTCCGCTTCTGGAATAACTGTAATCAAAATCGGAATACACTTTTTGCGTGTTGCAGGAAGCGATAAAAAACAAGATGAGCAGGAATGCTATTTTTTTCATATAAAGAGATTAGGAAGGTAATTCTGCTTTTTTCTTTGCTTTCAGTTCTTCTTCATACTGATGCAATAGATTAAAATCTTCAGTCTGTTCTATGGAAACCATAATTTTGGTCAGAATTTGCTGTGCTGTTTCGGTTTCATAATCTATTTCCAGCGGTTTTTTAAACTCGAGCGTCGGGCGTACTCCGGTTACTTTTATCCGAAGCCCTTTTTTATCAAACGCTCTTCTGAAGCCATTTATTTTGATGGGAACAACAATGGGCCTTTGATTTTTCACCAGTTTGGCGGTTCCTTTTCGTCCCTGCGCAAAAGCGGCAGTGGTTCCCTGTGGAAAAGTAATCACCCAGCCGTTGTCCAAAGCTTTCATAATATTGTCCACTTCGGTCATGTCCAGCAACCGGTTTACATTTTTGCCTTCAGCACGCCAGGTTCTTTTCACGGTAACTGCGCCGGCAATTTTAAAAATTCGGGCAAGAATCCCTTTGTTCATAGTTTCTTCAGCTGCTACGTAGTAGAAATCTACCTTGGGGTTCAGCAGATATACCGGATTTTTAATGGTGTTTAAATAGCCATTATTTACAGCACAGAAAGCGTGATACATCGCAGCTACATCCGCAAAATAAGTCTGATGATTAGAAACAAAAAGTACGTTGGAACCGGGCAAATCCTGAAGATGTTCGGTTCCCGTGATCGTCAGTTTATTGAATCCGTTGAATCTTCTGTAAGAAACAATTCCTAAAATAAAAATAATCAGTCTTTTGAAGACATACGGTGTACCAAATGCATCGGTGAAAATGTTCTTTTTCGCCATTCGTTTTAACATAATCTGCAAAGTTACATATTTTTCAACACCTGGCTGAATTCGCTCAGGATCATGGAAGTGGCTCCCCAAATGCGGTAACCTTCAAAATTGATCACAGGGACTTCTACACTTCGTGATCCGGCAAGTACCATCATTTCAGGTTTATCTGGAAGTTGAAGCAAAGTTGATACCGGAAATTCAATCAGTTCCACAACTTCATTTTCCTGTGGAATAAATGTCGGATTTTTTTTGGTGAAAGAAACGAACGGATGTACATAAAAATTGCTGGGAAGGATGTACACCGGCGACATTTCCCGGATAATACGAATGTAAGGTTCTTCAATTCCCATTTCCTCAGATGTTTCTCTGATGGCGGTGTTGGCAAAACTGTTATCCTCCGCTTCACGGCTTCCTCCGGGAAGTGAAATTTGCCCGCTGTGACGGTCCCGCTCATGCTCTGTACGCTGCATCAAAGGGAAATGCCATTCATTATTTTTAAAATACAGCAGGATATTGACTGCCGCAAAACGCGGATTTTTTTCCAGAATTTCTTCGTAAGAAAGAAGAGGGCGGTAGGGCGGCGAATAGACCGAGTGAGCGTCCTCTCCGTACAGGCTTGTGTTTTTTATTCTGTTTAGTAAATCTCTTCCATCAAATTTCATATTTCAAATTTATGAAAATTTAAAAAAATTAAGAAAATCGCTGGCAACCGTTTTAGGACTCAAAAAAAGCCTCCGGTTTCCCGAAAGCTTGTATTGTTAATTGGAATAACTCATCAGCTCTTCTTTTTTGCTGTTATAAAGCTTGTATTCCAGATACTTGTAGCTGTCTCGTGGTATGATTGTGACCCATTTTTTATACTTCAGGTACCATTTGGTTTGGATGCTCATGAGGCCTTTGGTAAGATATGCTTCTACGAAAGGATGCACATGAAGGAAAAGTTTGCCCTTCTCTTTCTGAATAATATTTCTGATGGCTTCTTCCATGCGTTCTACCACCACAATTGGAGCCAGAATGTCTCCTGTAGCATTAGGATTTTCTTCCTTGGTTTCAATTTGTTTTTCCGGACGGTTCCGCTGTCTTGTGATCTGGATAAGCCCGAATCTGCTGGGCGGAAGAATCTTGTGTCGCGCTTTGTCGCGTTTCATTTCTTCTTTCAGATGTTCGTAAAGGTTTTTCCGGTGTTCTGCATTGGGCATGTCGATAAAATCTACCACGATAATGCCGCCCATATCCCGCAACCGCAGCTGGCGTGCAATTTCTGTAGCAGCTGTTTTGTTTACGTTCAGAGCATGTTCTTTATTAGTGGATGCTGACGATAAATTCGGGCCTGAATTCACATCGATAACGTGCAAAGCCTCAGTATGTTCTACTACGAGATAAGCACCTCGGGAGCCGGAAATATTAACGTGTTTTCCAAAACTTTGCTTCAGCTGTTTTTCGACATTGTAATATTCCAGTAAAGGAATATGATGATCATAATACTGGACAATATTTTTTCTTTCCGGAGCAATAACTTCCAGATAGCTTTTCATATCACTCACCATTTGCTCGTCATCACAAATAATGCTCACGAAGTCTGCATTGAAATTGTCTCTCAGAATAGCAGAAGCTTTATCGTCTTCGCTCAATACCTTGCTGGGAATGATGTTTTTCTGAATATTTTTGAAAGTGGTTTCCCATTTTTGCACCAGTTGATTCATGTCATTGTGCAGTTCGGCCACTTTTTTTCCTTCTGCAACGGTTCTGATAATCGCACCAAATCCTTCAGGTTTTATGCTTTCTATCAGGTTGCGCAGGCGTTCGCGTTCTTCGGCAGTACCTATCTTTTTGGAAATGGAGACTTTATTGTCAAAAGGGATCAGCACCAGAAATCGGCCTGTAAGAGAAATTTGCGTAGAAATACGCGGCCCTTTGGTGGAAATAGGTTCTTTGGTAATTTGAAGCAGCACGACATCGTCTTTGGCAATGACGCGGTCTACGGTGCCGTTTTTATTAATCTCCTTTTGAATAGGGAAATTTTTCAGACTGGAAGACGACTGTTTCTTGCTCAGTGTGTCTGCCAGGAATTTTTTGTAGGTCAGGAACTCCGGTCCTAAGTCGTGATAATGTAGAAAAGCATCTTTTCCGTAGCCGATATTCACAAAAGCGGCATTCAGGTTGGGGGCCAGTTTTTTTACTTTACCGATAAACAGATCGCCTACTACAAAGTCGGTTTTGTCTTCCTGCTCATGGAGTTCAAAAAGACGGCCGTCTTCCAGCAGGGCTATTTTGGTCAGCTCATCTTCATGCGATACAATAAGTTCTTTCTTCATTGCTTCATAAGATTATTTTTAATAGATGAAAATGGAGTTAGGGTTTGCTTAAAACAAAATATAGTCGGTGAGACTTTATTAAAAATAAAAAACACCAACTATACTATATATTTCTGAAGTCAGAAGAGACTTATTTTTTCTTTTTATGTCGGTTTGCTCTTCTTCTTTTTTTTCTTTTGTGGGTGGCTACTTTGTGCCTTTTTCTTTTCTTTCCGCTTGGCATTTCTAAAAATTTAAAATGTTATTACTCAGTTATTATTTTACAGCTACTTTAGCCTTTACTTTTTCAGTGAAAGTTTTGGAGGGTTTGAAAGCCGGTATATTGTGAGCGGGGATTTCGATAGCAGTATTCTTAGAAATGTTTCTTCCCGTTTTAGCTGCCCTTGTTTTGATAATAAAAGAGCCGAAACCTCTCAGATAAACATTATCACCCTGATACATTGCACTTCTGATCTCATGCATGAAAGCTTCTATAATTTTCTGAGTTTCAGCTTTTTCAGTCCCTAATTTACTTGAGATGGTATTTACCAATTCTGCCTTTGTCATTTTCTGTTTTTCTTTTTAATTTTGGTGTGCAAATATAAAACTTATTTTTGAAAACAAACAAACAAAACCCTGATTTTCTTTACATTGGTGTAAAGCTATTGAAATGGTTCTCGGTACACGGAAGAGATCTTCCGTTCCGAAAGACACAGGATCCATACAAAATCTGGATCTGCGAAATTATTTTTCAGCAAACCAGAATACAACAAGGACTCAGTCATTATCATCGGTTCATAGATCGTTTTCCCGACGTGCAAACTTTGGCAGAAGCTTCTTCGGATGAAGTGCTTCTTTATTGGAAAGGACTTGGGTATTATTCCCGTGCTCTCAATATTCATAAGGCTTCGCATCAGATTATGGAAAATTTCGGAGGGGTCTTCCCACAAGAATATGATGATATTCTCTCGCTGAAAGGAGTAGGGAAATATACCGCAGCCGCTGTACACAGCATTTGTTTTGGAGGCCAGCTTCCTGCGGTGGATGGGAATTTTTACCGCGTATTGAGCCGCATTTTTGCTGATGATTATGATGTTTCTACAACCGGTGCATTTTCGCATTTCAGCAGTCTAGCTTTGTTGATGATGCCTCTTGGAAAAGCTGGTGAATTCAATCAGACGATGATGGATTTGGGTTCTGAAATTTGTCGGCCGCGAAATCCACACTGCGGAATTTGTCCTTTAAATACTGATTGTACCGCTTTTCAACTCAAAAAAGTACATGAATTCCCTAAAAAACTTAAAAAAATAAAACCTACCGAATTGCAACTTCAGTACTTTTTTGTGCAGCATGGTGATCATTTTCTCATTCGCCGTCGGAACGAAAGCAGCATCTGGAAAAAACTGTATGAATTTCCAACGGAAATTGATGAAAAATGCAAAACGTACGAACTGGATTCTACTGAAATAAAACATAAGCTGACACACCGGAATCTCACCGTTATCATTCGGCATTTTATCATCAAATCTCAGGAAGAATTTGAAAATTTGGCAGCAGAAGGTGGCTTTTATATTGTAGATTATGAGCAATCTGCAGCGAAATCATTTCCAAAACCGCTGGAAAATTACCTGAAAATCCGCTTTGAAAAATGACGAAACAATCCTGTTTGTCTTCCGCAGAAAAAAAGGTATTTTTGCAGAATGGTAAAACATTTTTTCTGTATTGGCCTTGCCATTTCTTTGATCAGCTGTGCGAAAGACCCTGTTCCGAAACCATCGGGCGAACTGAGGCTCGAATATCCGGAATCAAAATACGCGAAGTTTGAAAACGACTGTCAGTATACTTTTGAATTTTCAGATTTTGCAGCGATCGAAGATGCGAAAAAGCCCTGCTGGTTTTATCTGAATTATCCTGAAATGAAGGGAAAAGTTTTTATTACTTATTTTCCGATCAAAGGTGATCTGCAGTCTCACATTAAAGAAGCGGAAAAAATGGTGTATGAACATACTGTAAAGGCCAGTTCCATCGATACAAAATCCTTTGAATATCCTGAAAAAAGAGTTTTCGGAAATTTTTATGAACTTAAAGGGCAAAGTGCTTCCAATCTGCAATTTTATATTACGGACAGCACGCGGCATTTTGTGACGGCTTATCTGTATTTCAATTCAAGGCCAAAACCGGATTCTCTGGCTCCGGCAGTAGAGTACGTGAAAAAAGATATGCAACATCTGATAGACACTTTTGAGTGGAAATAAAAACGATAGTATTTAACTGAAATATATAAAAATGAAATTATTAGTCGTAGGAAGCGTAGCATTTGATGCCATTGAAACTCCTTTCGGTAAAACGGATAAAATATTGGGCGGTGCTGCTACGTACATCGGGCTGGCCGCTTCTGTAATGAATGTAAAATCCGGGATTGTTTCCGTAGTAGGAGGCGATTTCCCGCAGGAAGATATGGATCTTCTGGACGGCCGTGGTGTGAATACTGAAGGTATTGAAATCATCAAAGAAGGAAAGACATTTTTCTGGAGCGGCAGGTATCATAACGATCTCAATACCCGGGATACATTAGTAACCGAAGTGAATGTTCTGGAACATTTCGATCCTAAGATTCCTGATTCAATGCAGGATGCAGAGGTGTTATTGCTGGGAAATCTTCATCCGGGTGTTCAGCTTTCTGTTCTCGAAAAAATGAACCACCGCCCGAAACTGGTGATTCTGGACACCATGAATTTCTGGATGGATACTGCCTGGGAAGTGCTGATGGAAATGGTCTCGAAAACAGATGTTATTACCATCAATGATGAAGAAGCGCGCCAGCTTTCCGGAGAATATTCTCTGGTGAAAGCAGCCAAAAAAATCCATACCATGGGTCCTGAATTTGTTATTATTAAAAAGGGAGAACACGGCGCATTGTTGTTTCACGAAGGGAAAATCTTCGCTATTCCTGCACTTCCGCTGGAAGAAGTTTTCGATCCTACAGGAGCCGGAGATACTTTTGCCGGAGGATTTGCTTCTTATCTCGTGAAAAAAGAAACTTTCGATTTTGAGACCATGAAATCTGCCATTATTGTAGGTTCAGCATTAGCATCTTTTACTGTGGAAAAATTTGGAACTGAAAGATTGAAAGAAATTACATCCACGGAAATTTCCGAAAGAATTGCGCAGTTTAAGGATTTGACCACTTTCGAAGTAGAAGTGTAATTTTTTTTAGATTTTAAAGTTTAAGAAATTATTATAACAAAAAATGAAGCCTAATTGGTTTAGAATTATAAATTTGCAGATTGATTTAAAAAAAATATATAGGATGAGTAGGATAAAATGCTCTTTTTTACTGGGAGTTTTCTTCGTGTTAGTTTCAGTTCAGGTCTCAGCACAGCTGGAAAAAGGACAGTTGGTAGACGGTATCGCTGCGGTGATAGGTGATGAAATAGTGCTGGAATCGGATGTTGAGGAGCAAATCAATTATGCCAAGCAACAGGGAAGCCAGATGCTGGATAAATGCAAGGTGATGGAAAGCATCCTGATCAATAAAATTATTGTTCACGAAGCCAAAAGAGATACGCTGATTGAAAACCGTTCCGCCGCGATCAGAGAAAATGTGGACATGAAATACAATCAGATCCTTTCTCAATTTCCGGATGAAAGGGCCATGCTCTCGGCATACAAATTCAGAACGGGTTTTGAAATGAAAAATGCCATCGAAAAAATAGATACTGATCAATATTACGGACAGGCAAAATATCAGAGCATCACCATGAAAGCGGATGTAACACCAAACGAAGTAACCGATTTCTACAACACCTTTAAGCTCCAGCTTCCTGAAGTAAAAGATGAAGTGACACTGGCTCAAATTAGTATGTATCCGGACCTTACGGAAGCCCATAAAGAGGAAATCATCAATAGACTTAAAAAGATAAAACAGGACATCCTGAGCGGCGAATCGTTCGAAAGTCAAGCGCGTATTTATTCCGAAGATCCCGGATCTGCGGCCAATGGCGGTTTGATGAAAAATATTTCTCGCGGCCAGATGGTAAAACCTTTTGAAGCGGCGGCATTGAATCTTCAGGAAGGGGAAATATCCGATCCTATAGAATCCGAATTCGGGTTCCACATCATTCAGCTGGAAAGAAAAGCAGGTAAAATTTATGATGCCCGGCATATTCTCATTGCGACCACCCCGAATAGCGACGAAATTGCGGCAGCTAAAAAAGAATTAGACAGCATCAGAACCTTGATTATGGATGGGAAAATGACGTTTAAGGAAGCAGCTTACAAATTTTCTGACGATAAAAGAACGAAATTTAACGCCGGAATCCTGACCAATAATGACGGCTCCGATAAACTGGAAAGAATTTCTCTTCCGCCAACTTTGGGTTACCAGATTGCAGGGTATAACAAAGGCGACATCACGGAAGTATACGAAGATGAAATGAACCGCAGAAAAGTGGTGACCATGGTGAAAATCGAAGACTCAATTCCTGCACACCAATTGTCTATTGAAACCGATTATGACCGCATTAAGCAAATGGCACTCAACAAAAAGAAAAGCGAAATGATCGACAAATGGGTGAAGGAAAGAATTCCACATGTGTTTATCAGTATCGACAACCGTTATTCCAACTGTACTTTCGAGGGCGATCTCCAGAAAGCCATTCTAACAAAATAAAAAATTCATCCTCCGTTCAAAAACGGGGGATATTTTTTATCTGCAAGGGTAGATTTTTGGGAAATAAATTCCTTTTCAATACATTTGGTAATCAATTAAAATTTAAATTAATAAAGATGATCATATCGCCCTTTCTCATGTTGTTTGGAACCATAATTTACTTCTTATTACTGATTCCCGCTTTTATGCAGATGATGAGAAATGAGACGGGTATCAATCTCGTTGTTTGGCTACTAATGCTTATTTTCTTACCTTTTGCAGGTGCGGCTTTATATCTCATTTACGTCAGATGGAATAAAAGTATAGCCAAGTTGAAATAGGAAAACATTAATTTTTTTGAAGGTAAAAACCATGTCAAATTTTATACATTTCGGGATCGCAGAAAAGATGTACAGCGAAGAACAAAATAAAATCACCAAACTTTTTAAAATTCAATATCCCATTATTCAGGGTGGGATGATCTGGCACTCCGGATGGCGTCTCGCATCGGCGGTGTCGAACTGTGGAGGTTTAGGGTTAATTGGTGCGGGAAGTATGTATCCTGATATTCTGAGAGAAAATATTCAAAAATGTAAAGCAGCAACGGACAAACCTTTTGGGGTGAATGTTCCCATGCTTTATCCTAATCTGGAAGAAATTATCAACATTATTTTGGAAGAAGGTGTTAAAATTGTTTTTACTTCTGCCGGAAATCCTAAAACTTATACGGAAACCCTGAAAAAAGAAGGATTAAAAGTAGCACACGTCGTTTCTTCGGCCAAATTTGCATTGAAATGTGAAGAAGCCGGTGTAGATGCCGTAGTTGCCGAAGGTTTTGAAGCCGGAGGACACAACGGAAGAGAAGAAACGACCACTTTTTGTCTCATTCCGAATGTGAGAAAACACATTTCCACACCGCTGATTGCTGCCGGAGGAATTGCATTGGGTTCTCAAATGAAAGCGGCGATGATTCTGGGTGCAGACGGTGTTCAGATCGGCTCCCGTTTTGCGGCTACTGAAGAAGCGAGTGCGCATCACAACTGGAAACACAAAATCACCGAACTCAGGGAAGGAGATACTCAGTTAACTTTGAAAGAGCTCGCTCCGGTAAGGTTGGTGAAAAATAAATTCTTTCAGGATATCGATCAGCTTTATGAAACCGGAAGAAATGTTGATCATCTGAAAGCAACTTTAGGCCGTGCCCGTGCGAAACGGGGAATGTTCGAAGGTGATCTGGAAGAAGGTGAACTGGAAATAGGACAAGTGTCTTCTCTGATTGAGGAAGTTCTGCCGGTACAAAAAGTATTTGAAAATCTGCTGAAAGAATTTCGGGCAACAGAATGCCCCGACTTTTAGATACTGAAGAAATTTGAAAAAGACCTCGTTGCCAAGGTCTTTTTTTTATGATTTTAAAATATTTTCTATTGCTGCAGCCAGCTTGTCTGCGTTGGGCAGCATTTCTTTTTCAAGAATTAAATTAATCGGAACAGCAGGAAGATTCATCGCTCCAATTGCTTCCACCGGAGCATCCAGATGTTGAAAACAGTTTTTAGAAATCCTGTGCGCCAAAGCTTCAGCAAAAGAATTCTGAATTTGTTCCTCGGTTAGTACAATACATTTTCCATGAAGTTTCACTCTTTCAAAAATGAGGGTTTCATCCAAAGGAATCAGCGTTCGGAGGTCAATAATCTCTACTCTTCCGGAGAACTTTTTCGCTGCTTCTTTCGCCCAGAAAACGCCCATTCCGTAAGTCACAACTACCATTGTTCGTCCTTTCTGCATTTCAGATTCATCGGTCTCCAGAATAAGATTGGCTTTGCCGAAAGGTAGGATATAATCTTCTGCTGGTTCTATAGTTTTGGCATCCTCAGTGCCGGGAACTTTGCTCCAGTACAGTCCTTTGTGTTCCAGCATGATCACCGGATTCGGGTCATAATATGCTGCTTTAAGCAATCCTTTGAAGTCGGCAGCATTGCTGGGATATGCTATTTTAATTCCTTTAATATTGGCAAGAATACTTTCGACACTTCCGCTGTGATACGGTCCGCCACCACCATACGCACCGATGGGAACACGAATAATACTGCTCACAGGAAACTTACCATAAGAAAGATAAGACGATTTGGATATTTCTGTAATCAGCTGATTGATACCTGGATAAATATAATCTGCAAACTGAACTTCAACAATAGGTTTTAATCCTACAGCACTCATCCCAACGGTAGAACCAATAATATAAGCTTCCTGAATCGCTGTGTTAAATACTCTTTTTATGCCAAATTTGGCTCCCAATGTTACCGTTTCACGGAAAACACCACCAATTCTTTCGCCAACATCCTGCCCGTACAATAAAGCTTCGGGATGTTTCCACATCAGTTCCTGTATCGCATGAATGGCGGCATCCACCATTACAATTTTTTCCTGTCCTTCAGGAGTCCGCGTTCCGGTTTCTTCGGTAATGGGAGTTGGCGCAAAAACATGATCAGCTACACTTTCCGCTTTGGGATCCTCTGCTTTTGTGGCTTTTTCAAATGCTTCTTCAATTTCTTTTCTGCATTGAATTTCTATTTCATCAAGATTTTTTTCATCAAAACCTTCGTCATTGATCAGGTAATTTTTCAGGAGTATTCCGGGATCTTTCGCGCGGTGCTTTTCCAGATCGGTTTCATCACGGTAAAACTCTCTTCTCACGCCGGAAGTATGGTGTCCAATCAAAACTGTTGAGGCGCATACGAGCATGGGTTTGCGTTCTGTTCTTACGAAATCCACGGCTTTTTTCATCGCCAGATAACTTTCAGTGAAATCAGTTCCATTTACCCGCATCCTGCTCATTCCGACAAATCCTGCTGCATAATCGTAAGCATCGGAAGTTCGGGCTTCTTCTTTAGTGACAGAAATTCCCCATTCATTGTCCTGAACCATAAAAATAACGGGAAGCTGATGAAGCGCCGCAAACTGAAATGCTTCTGCTACTTCGCCCTCAGTGACGGAATTGTCGCCCAGACTGCAGACTACCACTGGATTATTGTCAAATTGCTGAAGCTTAAATTCTTCGATATACTGAATTCCCTGCGCTACACCGGTAGTAGGAATCGCCTGCATTCCTGTCGCAGAACTTTGATGGATAATTTTCGGTTTATCTTCTTCTCTGCTGGAAGGATGGGAATAATAAGAACGGCCGCCTGAAAAAGGATCCTCAGCTTTTGCCAATAGCTGAAGCATCAACCGGTAAGGCTCAAAACCGATGCCCATCAACAGACTTTCGTCGCGGTAATATGGGGAAACCCAGTCGTCTTTTGTGAGGTGATAAGCGGTAGCCAATTGTATGGCTTCGTGGCCACGGGAAGTGGAATGAACATACGTAGTAACCGATCTGTTTTCCTCGTAAACATCGGCCATTGCACGGGCCAGCATCATGTGGCGGTACGCTTTCAATAGAATATCGTGAGCTACTTTTTCTTTAATGATTTCCATAGAAAACAAAGATAGTATTTTTTTGAGAGAAGACCAGCGGTGAAATCTCGTGAGCAGAATTTTGAAATTAAATTTAACTTCCAATAATTCAAATTGTTTTTACATGATATTCATTTTTCATCTGTCATTGCGGTAAATGGTGAAAGTTTTGATATTTTCATCAGACAAATTATTCTCACATTAAATACGATTTATCATGAAATATCTTCTTATTCTTTCATCTATGCTTTTGATGGCTTGTAGTAGTTCTACAACCGATTGCGATTGCTCCCAACTAAGATGGCAACGAACAGTTGACTACCAAGGAACTTCAGATAATATTGTAGCGACAACCGATTGGAATGCGCAGGGAACCGAAGAACCAATTAACACTACCGATTGCACCGCTGATGGAACCATAGCTGAATCCGGAGTGGTAAGCACCGAAGTTTTGACCAACGGAAATATCCGCAAAACGGAGTATGAATATCGGGTGACGTGTTTCTAAAAGTTTCTGGCTTAAATAATTCTCTTTGACGATTATTTTAAAAGAGATGTTTTATCTTTATGGGGAGGTGAAAGCTTAAGTATATGAGATTTCTTTATATTTTAGTAAGTTTTCTTGATTATCAATTCTATAAAAGATATTGTTTCTATTAATAACCTTGAGATTCAATTTTTGGAAAGTTCTAATCCTTTGCATGAGCTATATCCTAAGTGGACTAACTCTTTTGTAGACATTGTATTATCTAAATTAGCAATATTTATTTTCCTTGTAAATAGCGGTTATAAATCCTCAATTTTATCTGCTGCAAGTTTCTCAAATGACCTGAACATAAATTAGAGATTCAGCTCTCAGGAATTCGCAGACAGATTATTTTGTTGTAAAATAAATCTGTGTCATCTGTGTTCCAAGAAAAATCTACAGAATCTGCGTGAAATAAAACCTACACTAACTACCTTCCAAAAATAGTAATTTTTTTTTCAATTAATTTTCCTCTAATTTTACCGAAATTCTCCATTAATGTATTTAGTTTTTGATACCGAAACCACGGGCTTGCCTCAGAATTTTAATGCTCCCGTTTCGGATTCAGGCAATTGGCCCAGAATGGTTCAGTTGGCGTGGCAACTTCATGATGAACAAGGTAATCTTATCGAAAATCAGGATTATATCATTAAACCTGAAGGCTATGATATTCCTTTTAACGCTTCACGGATCCACGGAATTACCACGAAATTGGCTCAGGAGGAAGGCCGCGATCTGTCCGAAGTACTGCATGAGTTCAACGCTGCGCTCACAAAAGCACAATTCGGTGTGGGACAGAATGTAGAATTCGATTATAAAATTATCGGTGCTGAGTTTTTCAGAAAAGAAATTGAAAATAATCTTCAGGAACTTCCCAAAGCCGATACCATGATTTTCGGTACCGATTTTTGTCAGCTTCAGGGCGGGAAAAACGGCAAATTCAAGTCGCCGAAACTGGAAGAAATTTACGAAAAACTGTACGGATACAAATTCGAGGAAGCGCATAATGCTGCGGCCGATGTGAATGCGACAGCGCAGTGTTTCTTTGAAATGATGCGCATCGGGGTTATTAATGCAACGGATTTAAAGATTTCTGAAGAAATTATTCAGGAATTCCGCAGCAGATATCCTGAACCGGTCCGCCCTTTTGAAATCGTGATCAGAAGGCAGGTAACCGCACTGAAAAAGAAAAAGTCGAAAGTGGTATTGGGAGAAACTCCCGATGTGGATTTAGGCCGGTATTTCAACTTTCATAATCACAGTATTTATTCCTCACTTCAGGCTTCCACGGGTATTCCGGAGCTCATCAATAAAGCGGTTGAAAATAAATTTCCAGCAGTGGGAATGGTGGATATCGGCAATATGATGGGTGCATTTAAATTCATCGCTGAGGTTGAAAAAAATAATGAACCTTTACAGAAAGAACATCAGGAATACGCGGAAAGAAAAAAGCAGGCGGAAGAAAAGGGAGAAAATTTTTCTGAAACTGAACCCGCTCCGTTGCTGATGCCTGTTTTGGGATGCGAGTTTTTCATTTCAGACCGTCCTGAACAAAAACAGTTTACCAAAGATGATCCGGACCGAAGAACTCAGGTGGTGCTTCTGGCGAAGAATTTCAATGGTTACCGGAATCTGGCGAAGCTTTCCAGTCTGGGCTTTGTGAACGGATATTATTTCGGAGTTCCCAGAATTTCCAGAAAAATGATTGCTGAATATAAAGAAGATCTTATTGCCCTCACATCGGGAGTTAACGGGGATATTCCTTCCACGATTCTGGAATTTGGGGAACAGAAAGGGGAGGAACTTTTCAAATGGTGGAAAGAAACTTTCGGGGATGATTTCTATGTCCAGATTCAGAACCATGAAGTGTTGGAAGAAGAACACGTGAACGATGTTCTCCTCCGTTTCGCCGATCAATATAGCGTGAAAATTCTGGCGCAAAACGAGACATATTATACCGAGAAAAAAGATGCGCGAATTCAGGACATTCTGTTTTGCATCAAAGACGGCGAAAAGCTGTCAACTCCCGTCGGAAAAGGTTTTGGGAAAAGAAAAGGACTTCCGTCCACAGAGTTTTATATTAAAGATGAAGAAGAGCTGAAACATGCTTTCCGAAATTATCCGGATGCGTTTGAAGCCTACGATGAGTTTTTACAGAAATTTGAATCGTATACCTTGAGCCGCGAAGTTCTTCTTCCCAAATTCGATATTCCCGAAGAATTTCAAAGCGAAGAAGATGAAAAAGATGGTGGCAAACGCGGGGAAAATGCTTATCTGAGGTATTTAACCTACGAAGGAGCAAAGCACCGGTACAAAGAAATAACTCCGGAAATTGCTGAACGACTGGATTTTGAACTGGAAGTAATTGCCAATACAGGGTATCCCGGTTATTTTCTCATTGTTCAGGATTTCTGTAACGAAGCCCGGAAAATGGGTGTTTCGGTAGGTCCGGGAAGAGGATCGGCGGCAGGTTCTGCCGTGGCTTACTGCATTGGAATTACCAATGTGGATCCTATTGAATATGATCTCCTTTTTGAGCGTTTCCTGAATCCTGAACGGGTTTCCATGCCCGATATTGATATCGATTTTGATGATGAAGGAAGAGACAGAGTGATCAAATGGGTGGTGGACAAATACGGAAAAACCAATGTGGCGCAAATCATAACGTATTCCGTTCTCGGCGGGAAATCTGCCGTAAAAGATGCAGGAAGAGTGCTGGAACTCTCTATTGCAGACACCAATACGATTGCGAAACTGGTTCCTTCGATTCCGGGAATGAATATTGCCAAAGCACTTTCCAAATACGACAAACTTCCGCCGGAAGATAAAATGCTCGTCGAGGAGATGAAAAAAATTCTCAGCGATGAGGAGGATTATCGCCATCCTGTGATGGCTGCCGCACAAAAAATGGAAGGCGCAGTCCGGAATACCGGAATTCATGCCTGCGGAGTGATTATTACGCCAGAAGATATCTCTAATCTGGTGCCCATCACAATTGCGGCGAAAGACAGTGATATTATTGTCTCTCAGTTTGACAACTCGGTGGCGGAAAATGCAGGCCTTCTGAAAATGGATTTTCTGGGACTCAGAACGCTCACCATTATTAAAGATGCGATTAAATTAATCCAAAAGAACCATCAGATTAGTATTGATACAGATGAAATTCCGCTGAATGATGAAAAAACCTATCAGCTGTTTCAGGAAGGAAGAACGGTTGGCGTTTTTCAGTATGAAAGCCCCGGAATGCAAAAATACATGAGAGAACTGAAACCGACGGTTTTTGCAGATTTAATTGCCATGAACGCACTTTACCGTCCAGGGCCTATCAAATATATTCCGAATTTTATCAACCGGAAACACGGCATCGAAGAAATTGTTTACGATTTACCCGAAACCGAAGAGTATTTAGCAGAAACCTACGGAATTACCGTCTATCAGGAGCAGGTGATGCTGCTGTCGCAAAAGCTGGCCAATTTTACCAAAGGTGAAGCGGATACCCTGCGGAAAGCGATGGGAAAAAAACAGAAGAATGTACTGGATAAAATGTATCCCAAGTTTCTGGAAGGCGGAAGAAGCAATAATTTGGATGAAGAAAAGCTCAACAAAATATGGAAAGATTGGGAAGCTTTTGCAGAATATGCTTTTAATAAATCGCACTCTACCTGTTATGCATTGATCGCGTATCATACCGCGTATCTGAAGGCCAATTATCCCGCCGAATATATGGCGTGTGTTATGACTCACAACCTGAATAATACCAAGCAGATCACCATGTTTATGGAAGACTGTAAAAATATGGGAGTGGATGTTTTAGGACCGGATGTGAATGAAAGTCAGTACGAATTTGCGGTGAACGACAGAAAACAGGTTCGTTTCGGGCTAGGTGCTATCAAAGGAATTGGAGAAGGCCCGAGTGAAGCTATTGTAGAAGCCAGAAAAAACGGAAGATTCAAAAATATTTATGATTTTTTTGAAAGAATACCTGCTTCACAAATCAACAAAAGAGTAGTGGAAAGCTTGGTGACTGCCGGTGCTTTTGATGAGATCGATTCCTGGCACCGCGCGCAATATTTTGATATTGATAATGCAGGACGTAGCAATATCGAGAAGTTACTGAGGTACGGGCAAAGTTATCAGGAAAATAAAAATGAAGTGGAAAATTCCCTGTTTGCAGATTTTGCTGATGAAATAAAGATCGAACCTCCGAAAATTCTACCCGCTCCCGAATGGCCGAATATGTACAAACTCAATAAAGAAAAGGAAATTATCGGTTTCTATCTTTCTGCACATCCGTTGGATGAGTTCAAATTTCACTATCGTTTTGTTCAGGGAGTATTGTCTAAAAAAGAAGTCCTCGAGATCCGGAAAGAAGAAGAAATTATACCGGTGGAAACCGTTCTTTCAACAGTGAAGTTTTCTGATGATGAAGCTGCCGATGAGGTTATTGATATGGAGCTGGCAGAAGGAGAAGAAATGCCTGAAGAAGAACCTCTTAAAAATGTGGATGCAAAAGGGCAACTTAATTTTTTGAATCTGGATGAGATCGATGCCTTTCGGGATCGGAATTTCGGTGCGGAACAAATTCGGCTTTTCGAAGAAATTTCCGATTATCGGGAAAAACAAAAGTTCAATGCCAATGCGAAAGAATACACTGTGGCCGGATTGGTGACGGAATACACCATCCGAGATGGCAGAAACAGTGGCGAAAAAGTAGCTTTCATTACTTTGGAAGATTATACCGGAAGCTATTCATTCCGCCTTGGCGACCGCGATTACCTGAGGTTGCGCGACAAACTGGATGTCCAGCGGTTTGTGATCCTGAAAATCAAATTTACGATTTCCAAAGACGGGCGTGTTTTTGTGAATATTATGGATGTGATTGAGCTGAAGGAAGCTTTCGATAGGTTTGCAAAAAGCCTTTCGGTGGTGATGAACATACAGGATCTCCGGAAAGAAGATGTTGATTTTTTCAGACAGATCCTTCAGCAGAACAACGGCGAGCATAAAATTCATTTCTATCTGCGCAATCTTACAGACAGCAGCCATATAGAACTGCATTCCATGAAAAGCTCCGTACATATTAATCATGACATTCTGGAAGCTTTTACCCTGCAAAATAGATATGAACTATTTCTGAATTGATTGTTTTAATTGTATTGGTCTCATGGAGGTTTGGATGCGCTAATCTATCACTGAAACGACATTTGATAGGAATGATATCTGTATAAAGATTCATATTAAAGAAAATATTCCAAATTTTCGCATTGAGATCGATTAATTTGTAAATTACTAAATTTTGTGAGTATTTTTTACAATATTCATATTTATATGTCAATATCCGCCTTGTTTATTATCAGATATTGAAATTATCTTGATGTGAAAAATTTTATTATTCAATCGGATATCATAGTTTTCCTTAATGAAATCTGGATATTTCATTCCAATATTTCAATAAATTAACTTATTTTATTATTATATGATTTTTTCTTCTATATTTGTTGCGTTTAACTTTAATTAATACAAGTATGAAGAAAATTTTATTTTCGTGTCTATTATTTCTGATAGCCACGGTGACCAATGCTCAGATTTATCTGGGTTCGGGAACAACACAGACGGGAATCGCTCCCATTGATGTTAACTACGGCTACAGTTATACCCAGCAGATTTTTACCAAGACAGAAATTGGTGCAACATCTGCAGGAAATATCACCGCAGTTAAGTTTTTTCTTCCGGCTGCAGCGGATATTTCAAATTCGGTAGCATGGAAAGTTTATGTGGGACATACTACATTGTCGATATTTTCTGGAACCACAGCCTGGATTCCTGTCGCATCTCTGACGGAAGTATTTACCGGTAATGTCGCAAATGTGGGAGGGGAAGTAACAATTACCTTTAATGCTCCTTTTGCTTATAATAATACCGATAATCTTGTAGTTGCCGTCTTGGAGGATACTCCGGATTATACTGCTTCTTCGAACAGGTTTTATACTTATTCAGGGGTTACTAATTCTACTCTTTATTACAGAAGTGATACGACTGTTCCTAATCCGGCTTCTCCGCCTACAGGAACTAGATCTCCTACGAAATCAAGAATCGGAATTATGGGGTTGATTCCACTGCCTCCTGCATGTCCTTCGTTGACAGCACCAAGTGCCGGATCCACCACGGTGAGTGCAACACCTTCATTTACTTGGTCTGCCGCAAGTGGTGCTGCCGGATACAAAATATCATTAGGAACTGCTCCTGGAGGAACGGATATCATGAATGCTGTGGACGTAGGTAATGTGACAACCTATCAGTATATTACAGGATTAATGTATGGTACACAGTATTATCTCACAGTTAGCGCTTACAATGTGAGTGGCGATTCTACGGGATGTACAGAAAGAACATTTACAGTAACGACCACTGTTCCATGTCCTACCGTCACGGCTCCTTTTACTTCACAAACCGGAGTGAGCGTTACGCCTACTTTTACTTGGAGTGCCGTTCCATATGCAACAGACTATATCATTAGTATAGGAACCACATCTGGTGGAACAGATATTCTGAATGCGCAAAGTGTGGGAAATGTAACCTCGTACACTTATTCAGGAACACCTGCGCTTGCACCGAATACTCAATATTACTATAATATTAGAGCTGCCAGTGGTACCTATCTGTCGGGAACATGTTCCAATAGGAACTTTACTACGCAATGCCCTACTGTAAGTGCTCCTTTCATGCAAGATTTTAGCAGCGGTGTTCTACCAGCTTGTTGGTCTAATCAAAATCCTGATTCTACCTCTACAACGGCTATGTGGAAATTCACTGGTAATGCGGGTACAGGTGCTAGCCAAGCCAATAATGGACGTGCGGGCGGTACTTATGCGTGGGTAGATGCGAGTTCACCTTACGATGACATGCATAATGTAGAATTATTAACACCTCTTATTGATTTAACAGGTCTCACTGCACCATTAGTTTCGTTCGAGTGGTTTAAAAATCATTCCACAAGCACTACTGTACCTTCTCCGTCAACCTACGACGATAATAAGCTAACCGTGGATATAAATGATGGTAATGGGTGGGTTACCTTCTTTACTTCTTCTTCTAATGATCCACTTTGGAGAACAGTGAATATTCCTCTACCTGCTTCTTATATAGGAGCCACTATTCAGGTAAGATTTACTGTTGATAAAAATACAGGAACTAATCCTTATTTTTATGATGATCTTTTGCTTGATAATGTAGAAGTAAAAGAAGTCCCCGCATGTATGATGCCAGCAGGTCCGTATAGTGTCTCTGGTGTAACGATGTCGTCAGCCGTAGTTAATTGGACAGCTCCTGTTATTTTACCTACAGGATATACAGTTTATTATAGTGCTACCAATACAGCTCCCGATGCTACAACGGTACTGGATGCAACAAATTCAGTGTCAGTTTTAGTGCCTGCGGTTAGCACCGTAATTAGTGGTTTAACACATGCAACGCCTTACTATGTATGGGTGAGATCCAATTGTGGTACAACTTCCAGTGACTGGCTATCGGTAGGAACTTTTACCACCTTATGTAACGCGTTTACAGTACCTTATTTTGAGAATTTCGATACAACTACAGTAGGAACTTCTACAAACAATAACGCTCCTAACTGCTGGAAATACTTGGAACCATCCGGATGGGCGGGGTACGGGTATGTGAGTACTAATAATTTTAGTCCGCCAAATGGTTACTATATTTATGATTCAGGTACATCAGGTGGTGGTATGCTGGTTTCTCCAACGACAACCGCACTTATGAATGGTAACAATAGGGTAAGGTTCATGGCGAACGCAGGCGGAAATAATTACAATTTGCAGGTAGGTACTCTAAGTGATCCGAGCGATCCGGCTACCTTTACTGCTATTGGAGCGCTAATTCCGCTTACCACCACGTTTGCTCAATATACAGTGGATATTCCTGCGGGAACTGATCAGTATCTGGTCTTCAGACATCCGGGTCAGACGA
>JADMKO010000029.1 GCA_015478785.1 Chryseobacterium sp.
GCACCATCAAAAAAGACGGCGACAAGCTGAATGTAAGAGGATATGTAGGTTTCTCGTTAATAGGTAGAACACAGACCTGGCATAAAGTGGAAGGATAAAATCCACCACCCGAAAGATAAATCAGCAGTATTTTGTTACTGCTGATTTTTTTTATTAATAAGACATTTCATCAATTAACTGATCAGCCTATTTCAAAAACTCTTCCGTCAGTGCTACCCAATACGAAGCGCCAAGTGTTAAAATGTCCTGATTGAAAACGTATTGTGGATGGTGCACCATCATCGAATCTCCATTGCCGATCATACAATAATTTCCTTTTTTGTGCTGAAGCATAAATGCAAAATCTTCGCTACCCATATAAGGTCTGGCAGGATAGGTTACTTTATTTTCTCCGAAATATTTTTGAGCTGCCTTCATAGCGAAATGCGTTTCTTCTGTACTGTTTACCAATACTGCGCCGGGAATTCCTTCTTTTATTTCTGAAGTGACGCCGAAACTCTCCGCCTGTGCTTTTGTAATGCTGCGAACTTTATTTAATACCAGCTCGCGGTCTTCATCGGTCATGGTTCTGATACAGACTTTCAGAGATGCCGTCTGCGGAATCACATTTCCCACAGTTCCGGAATTGAACGCACCTACAGTCACCACTGCTTCGTTCCACGGACTCACATTCCTGGAGACAATGGTCTGCAGTGCCATCACCAGGGAAGCTCCTGCCACAACAGGATCGACAGCTTTCTCCGGCATGGAACCGTGGCCACCTTTTCCTTCCAGAATAATTTCCCAGTTGTCTACTGCCGCCATAAATTCGCCTTCAGCAAAATGAAAAGTTCCTTCCGGTAACCCGGGCATGTTATGCATCCCGAAAACCGCATCTACAGGAAAGCGTTCGAAAAGGCCGTCCTCAATCATGGCCGGTCCGCCCTGCATGGTTTCCTCGCCGGGTTGAAAAATTAACCGCACGGTTCCGTTAAAATTTTTGGTTTCAGAAAGATATTTTCCTGCCGCCAGCAACATGGAGGTGTGGCCGTCATGGCCGCAAAGATGCGCTGCGCCCGGAACTTCGCTTTTGTAGGGCAAATTATTGTGCTCTTCAATGGGCAATGCATCGAAATCCGCGCGAAGTCCGATGGCTTTCTCACTGTCGCCTACTTTTAAAGAAGCGACGATGCCATATTTACCTACGTTTTCTTCAATCTCAAAACCATCAAAAGTTCTCAGAATATCAGCGATATATTGTGCCGTGTTCTCTTCCCTCATGGAAAGTTCAGGTTTTCTGTGCATGGTATCCATCCAGGATTTTATTTCTTCCTGACGGGCGCTTAAATTTTCAGTTATTGGATTCATTGTGTAGATTTTTGGTGTTTAGGTACGGTTAGAACAATAGAAATGATCGCAGCGATGACCATGAGCAAATTAACGCCCAATGCCACCATCGCCGCATGTCTTAAGTCAAGATTATCCTGTCTTCCCTGAAAAGTAATCAGTCCGTTCATCCATTCGGTGGCTTCTGCATCCCCGCTCAGTGCGGTAAAAATTCCTGAGGAAACAGCAACGCCTATAGCAGCGCCCAGAGATGAGGCCATTTTATAAATCCCGGCACCGGCACCGGATTGATTTTCCGGAAGGTTGGATAAGGCCGCATCCGTAGAAGGAGTGGCGTAAAAAGCGAGCCCAAGCCCAAATAGCGAATAGGCGATAACAGCAAGAATTTTATAGGATCCGATCATGACATGCGTGAAAAGGAGAAGTACAATGGCAACAGCCACAATGATCGATCCCCAGATCATGGGACGGCGTGCTCCGAAACGCTGGAGTAGTTTTTCCCCCATCCGGATGAAAAGTACAATGGAAAGAGCGTATCCCAGCGTCAGCAATCCTGCATCAAGAGACGACATTCCGGCTCCGCGTTGTACCAGTGACAAGGAAACAATCAGTATCCCGGAGGTGGCATTTAACAGAAAATTTGAAATCGTAGCACCGGTATACGTCATATTTCTGAACAGTTTAAAATCAACAAAAGCCTGAGGATTTCCGTGTTCAGTTTTATAAAAAAGAAATGCAAATACCAGAAACAGTGCAATGATAATGAGCGACGCCATGCTTGTCCAGCCGAAATCGCTTCCTTTCAGCAGCAGCAGTTGTAATGCAATAATGGTGATCATAAAAGTAAAAACTCCTGCCAGATCGAACCGATAATCACCCTTGGATACTCCTTTGCTTTCAGGCGTTCCTTTGACCATAAAAAATCCGATGATGGAAACAACTACGGTAGCCCAGAAAATATAACGCCACCCAAAACTGGAAGCCACCCATCCTCCGAACAAAGCGCAAAATCCTGCACCACCCCATGAACCGATGGACCATAAACTGATCGCTCGCTGTCGCGCGGCACCGTCCCAATAGGCTTTAACCAAAGCAAGACTGGCAGGCATGATAAAAGCGCCGGATAATCCCTGAAAAATTCTTCCTGCAATCATAACAGCCGATGAAAACTGTCCCTCAGGAGTCAGCGCTACCATCAGCGAACCGATAATACTGAAAATAAAGCCGATGAGAACCATCTTTACTCTTCCCAACCGGTCGGCCAAACCTCCAAAAACCACAATGAAGATTCCGGAAAATAGAGAAGTGATGGAAACGGCAATATTCATCATGCTTTGATTCATGCCTAAATCCTGCGCCATTTCTACATTAATATTAAGCGTAGTCTGGGCGAAAAGCCAGAATGCCAGAACGCCTAAAATCATTCCATAAAGAAGACGATCGGTCCCCTGATAGCCAGGTTGTTGAGAGGTAGTATCCATTCCGAGAGGTGTTTTTAAAGTGAATAGTTAAATTAAATGAAGGAACTAAATTACAGATAATATCAATGCGAAAATTACAGACTGATGAAAAAATTCATCAGTTTTCCCACGAATATGCTTCTTTCCGTGAGAGTCTTTTTATAAACATATAGAGAAGCGGAGGTTGGTTGCCCGAGGTAACAAAATTTTCATTATTTTTGTGAACTTTAAAATTAGAAAGATCATGGCAGAATATACTTTCCGTGAAGTGATTGCTCAGGCAATGAGTGAGGAAATGCGCAAAGATGAATCCATTTTTCTCATGGGTGAAGAAGTGGCAGAATACAATGGTGCTTACAAAGCGTCCAAAGGAATGCTGGATGAATTTGGACCCAGAAGAATAATCGATACACCGATTGCCGAATTGGGCTTCACCGGAATTTCGGTAGGCGCAGCGATGAACGGAAACCGGCCCATCGTGGAATTTATGACTTTTAATTTCTCGCTGGTTGGGATTGATCAAATCATCAACAATGCAGCGAAAATCCGTCAGATGAGTGGTGGCCAATGGAACTGTCCTATCGTATTTCGCGGACCTACGGCTTCTGCAGGCCAGTTAGGAGCTACCCACTCTCAGGCTTTTGAAAGCTGGTACGCCAACTGTCCCGGACTGAAAGTCGTGGTGCCGTCCAATCCTTATGATGCAAAAGGACTTTTGAAAACTGCCATTCAGGATAACGATCCGGTGATTTTCATGGAATCTGAGCAGATGTATGGCGATAAAATGGAAATTCCCGAAGAAGAATATTACCTGCCTATCGGAAAAGCAGATATTAAAAAAGAAGGAAACGATGTGACTCTGGTTTCTTTTGGAAAAATCATGAAACTCGCAATGCAAGCGGCTGAAGATATGGAAAAAGAAGGGATCTCTGTTGAGGTGATCGATTTAAGAACCGTGCGTCCGCTGGATTATGATACCGTTTTGAATTCTGTGAAAAAAACCAACCGCCTCGTGGTACTGGAAGAAGCTTGGCCTTTTGGTTCTGTAGCTTCAGAAATTACCTATATGGTGCAGCAGAAAGCCTTCGATTATCTGGATGCGCCCATCAAGAGAATTACGACGCCCGATGCTCCGGCACCTTATTCATCGGCATTATTTGCAGAATGGTTCCCGAAACTTGAAAAAGTGAAAGAGGAAATTAAAAAAGCAATGTACATTAAAGCATAAATGAAGCTCCCTTAAATGGGAGTTTTTTTGTGTCTGATTTTCAGTTTTATAACGGATTAATTTTTTTTATATATTTGATTATCAATCAATCAATATCATGAAAATCAAATTGACTCCGAAAAAAGGTCTGCTGATAGTAGCTGCTCTGGCATTCATTTATTTTTTTATAAAAATTACCGAACGGATAAATATGTTATACGACGCCAGTATTTTAACTCCGGTAGAAATGGCAGAGAAATATAGGTAATGCTTTCTGAAATGGGATAAGATCTAATTTTCCATAGATAGAAACTTTCAAAACGAGGTTTTTCCATTTAAAAAAAGTAACAAAATCTAAGGTTTTATTCATTTAAATTTGCCGATATTTTCGATCATATGACAAGAGAGGAATCGGCAACTCCGTTCAATTTAAAGAAACTTTCCTTTTTGGGAGTAGTTGTATCGCTGGGAATCGTCTTCGGGGATATCGGAACCTCGCCGTTGTATGTGATGAAGGCTATTGTGGCCGCCAAAGAGAATTCGCTTCCTTTGAACGAATACATTGAAGGTGCGCTCTCCTGCATCATCTGGACGCTCACTTTGCAAACCACCCTGAAATATGTGATTATCGCACTTCGCGCGGATAATAAAGGGGAAGGTGGAATTCTCGCACTGTATTCTCTGATTAAAAGATCCAAAAAAACGTGGCTCTATATTATCGCGCTCATTGGGGCCGCAACATTGGTGGCCGATAGTGTCATTACGCCGTCGCTCACGGTCATTTCTGCCGTAGAAGGGCTGCAGATGTACAATCCTAATACACCGGTGGTGCTCATTACCTGTGCTATTATGGTGATTGTTTTTTTTATTCAGCAATTTGGTACCGGGTTTATCGGGAAGTTTTTCGGGCCGGTGATGATTCTTTGGTTCTTATCGCTGGGCTTTTTTGGATCCATCCATATTTTTGATCACGTTGAAATTTTCAACTCTTTTAATCCGTATTATGCGTATAAACTCATCACGCATTCGCCGAGTGCAATGGTGATTATGGGAGCGGTTTTTCTTTGTACAACTGGAGCTGAAGCGCTGTATTCCGACCTGGGGCATTGCGGAAAAAACAATATTCGGGTAAGCTGGATTTTTGTGAAAGTAATGCTGATTCTGAATTATCTCGGACAGGGAGCCTGGTTGCTGGATCATGCAGATATGGTACAAAAAACGGGCATGAATCCCTTTTTTGGCATCATGCCTGAGTATGTGTTGCTTCCCGGGGTTTTGCTCGCCACAGCTGCGGCCATTATCGCCAGCCAATCGGTGATCACGGGTTCATTCACTATGTTTTCTGAAGCGATGTCTATTAATTTCTGGCCCAATCAGAAAATAGATTATCCAAGCGGTGTGAAAGGGCAGATGTATATTCCGCGAATTAATTGGGGCCTGCTGTTGCTGTGTATTATTGTAGTTCTTTATTTTCAGGAATCGGGGAAAATGGAAGCTGCGTACGGGCTTACCATCACCATTACTATGTTGATGACCACTGTCCTGCTCATCTTCTGGCTGCGTCGCAAAAGGATGCATCCTCTGATGGTGGTGATGTTTTCAGCGGTGTATCTTTTTATTGAACTCGGTTTTTTCAGTGCGAATATTATCAAATTTTTTGATGGGGGCTGGCTCACTATTGTTTTGGGTGGATTTATAGGAACCTGTATGTATGCCTGGTACAACGGTCGGCGTATCAAAACCAAATTCATCAAGTTTGTTGATTTCAAAAAGTATACTCCGGTGATTACTGATATGAAGCTGGATGAATCGATTCCCAAATATGCCACGAATCTGGCGTATTTGAGCAGAGCAAAAAAAGAAGGCGAAATAGAGTCTAAAATTATTTATTCCATCATCCGCAAACAGCCCAAAAGAGCCGATCATTATTTTATTCTGAATATTGTCAATCAGGAAGCACCTTATACTTTTTCTTATACGGTAGAAGAAGTGGTTGCCGGAACCATTTATAAGATCAACTTCATGCTCGGATTTAAGATTGACCGGCGAATTAACGACTATTTTGATGATGTGCTGAAAGACCTGATGGAGCAAGGCGTTATTCCGTCGCGAAGCAACCATCCGTCGTTGTGGAAACACAATATTCCGCCGGATTTGAAGTATGTGATCATCGATAATACTTATATTAACGATACGCTACTCACGGTGAAAGAAAAAATTACTCTCAACATTTACAATTTCGTGAAATACATTGGCAGCGACGATTTCAAAACCTGGGGCGTATCTCCACACAATGTTGGGGTAGAATCGGCACCGCTGC
>JADMKO010000030.1 GCA_015478785.1 Chryseobacterium sp.
AAAGGGAAGGCGTGACGACTTCATTTTGCAAAACCGGAGAAAGTAAAATCGAACTTCTGGAAGCATCCAATGCCGATAGTCCTGTCGCAAAATTCATCGAAAAGAGAGGCGAAGGCATTCATCATATCGCTTTGGGAGTTGAAAATATCGCAAAAGAAGTAGAACGATTGAAAAAAGAAGGGTTTATTTTCATTTCCGAAGAGCCGAAAGAAGGTGCTGATAACAAGCTCGTTGTATTTCTCCATCCCAAATCTACCAATGGAGTGTTGGTGGAATTATGCCAAGAAAAGCCTTAATTAGTTTTGAAATTCTGTAAAAAAGATTATTTTTGCAACCCAACAAAAGAACAAATGTTCTTCGGGTCCTATAGCTCAGTTGGTTAGAGCACCTGACTCATAATCAGGTGGTCCCTGGTTCGAGCCCAGGTGGGACCACAATCCGTCTCATGATAAAAATTGAGACGGATTTTTTTATTTTCGCGATTTCTTATTCTGAATCTTTCTTTTTCTGACAGCTTTTACATTTATTAAAATGGGTTGTTAAAAAAGTCTTAATAATTTTCATGGAAACTGTATTTACATTATTTTTGCCCAAATCTTGATAATTAATGGAGCATTTTGATAGCTGGAAAGATCTTTTAAATCCTGAATTCTACATTAAGCTTGGTGGATACTGGCTGATACTGTTCATTATTTTTGCCGAAACAGGTTTGTTTGTAGGTTTTTTCCTTCCGGGAGACAGTCTTTTGTTTATTTCCGGGATTTATTCTGTCGAAATGATCAGTTCCGCATATGGTTCCACGGGCAGCGACTTTCTCGATACTACCTTGTTGGCACTTTCTATCGCAGCTGCGGCAACCATCGGTAATGAAGTAGGCTATTGGTTCGGAAGAAAAGCCGGACCCGCACTTTACAAAAAAAACGACAACTTTTTTTATAAGAAAAAATACTTGTATCAAGCCCATAATTTTTTCGCCAAGCATGGGAGTTTGGCCATTATTCTTGCCCGTTTTCTTCCGATTGTAAGAACGTTCGTTCCGATTGTAGCAGGAATTGTAGGCATGAATAAAGGGCGTTTTTTTCTTGACAATGTTCTGGGAGCACTTCTCTGGTCTTTTTCCCTGGTGTTTGCAGGACATTATCTGGACAAGCTTTTTATAGACCAATTTGGAATTGATTTGAAAGCACATTTAGAACTTATCATCCTCATCCTCATTGTTTTTACCACATTGCCGGTGCTTTTCAAAATCGTTTTCGGAAAACATGAAGAACCGGATATGCCGAATCAACCTTAGACTCGTTTAAATTTTCTCAGTAAAAACGTAAACAGATGTTAGTTTAGAATCCAATCTAATATAGTGGGAAGTATAATACTGTCCCGCTTTTTTTTGCTGTATAGCCGCGGTGTATGTCCTGTTTTTTCCATGAAAATAAACCGGTGCGGTACTTCCATTGCGGTCAGGGTGCTGTCTAATGCAAGTCCTTGATTTTTATGAACCAGAACATCACGCTCTCCCTGAAAAATAAGCGTAGGAACGGCCGCAACCTGCGAAATGGGGCTCGCTTCTTTGAATTTTTCTGAAAGTTTTTTTCTGTCGAATTTCTCTCCCACTACATCTTCAATCGTAGGGGAAGTATATCTGGAATAGACCGAGTTCAGAAAGCCTGAAGTATAAAAATCTGAAGGTCCGCTCAGGGAAATAATTTTCTTTACCTGATTCGGGTTTCGGTAACCGTATAATAAGGCCAGATGCGCACCGGAACTTTCCCCAAGAAGGATATAGTGGTCACTCATCAGGCCTGCATTCCCGGACAAAGAATTAAATTTTTCGATGGATAGCGCAATATCTTCCAGCTGTTCCCGGTAGGTGATTTTCTGTTTTTTGCTTACCAAACGGTAATTAATATTAACAGTCGGAATACGCTGGCGGTGAAGAAAATTCTGTATCTGTATCATTTTCTGTTTGCGCCCGAATTTCCAGAAACCACCATGAATGAGCAGCACAACAGGAGTATCCGGAGTGTAATACGGCGGCAGAAAGATATCCATATTCTGTTTCCGGTGTTCGCCGTATTTCAGATTGAAAATTTTTTGCTCAGTTCCTTTTCCTACCCAAATTCGGTGTTTGGTGTTGCAGGACTGAACAAAACCAGCCAACAGAAAAATAATAATGATATAGTAAATTGCTTTTTTCCTCATGAGACACAAAGAAATGCAAAAATACAAAACATCTTTTAGCGATAAAGACGGTGAGACAATATCTGCTCTATCTACATCATTTATTCCGAGAATTCACTGATAAAATGCAGTTTCACATTCGGGAATTTCTCCTGAGTCATATGAATTGTGAACGAAGAATCGGCTAGAAAAACCAGTTGGCCATATTTGTCACGAGCCATAAATCGTTGTTTCAGCCTTGCAAATTCCTTAAATTCTTCTGATTTTTCATCCGCTTCTATCCAGCAGGCTTTATGGATGGAGAGCGGTTCATAGGTGCATTTTGCACCATATTCATGCTCCAGGCGATATTGAATTACCTCGTATTGTAGTGCTCCTACTGTTCCAATAATTTTTCTTCCGTTCATTTCCAGCGTGAAAAGTTGTGCCACACCTTCATCCATCAATTGATCGATACCTTTAGCTAATTGCTTGGCTTTCAGAGGATCGTTATTGTTGATATAACGGAAGTGTTCCGGTGAGAAGTTTGGAATTCCTTTGAAAGAAAGTTTTTCTCCTGCCGTCAGCGTGTCGCCAATCCGGAAATTTCCTGTATCGTGAAGCCCTACAATATCACCGGGAAAACTTTCTTCTACCACTTCTTTCTTATCAGCAAAAAAAGCATTGGGCGCCGAAAATTTCATTTTTTTTCCTTCGCGAACCAGCAGATAGTTTTCATTTCTTTTAAAAGTTCCCGATACAATTTTTACAAAAGCAAGACGGTCCCGATGTTTGGGATCCATATTGGCGTGAATTTTAAAAACAAATCCTGTGAAATCTTTCTCTTCCGGGCGCACCAGTCGCATATCAGATTCCCTCGGTTGCGGCATCGGAGCAATCTCGATAAAAGCATCCAGCAGTTCCCGGACTCCAAAATTATTGAGGGCTGAGCCGAAGAAAACCGGTTGCAGATTTCCCTCCATATAATCGTCCCGGTTGAATTCCGGATAAACAGATTCCACAAGTTCCAACTCTTCACGAAGCGTGGCAGCAGCTTTTGGGCCTATCATTTCATCAACTTCAGCGTCCTGAATATCATTAATCCTTACTGAATTTCCCACTTTTTGCTTTCTTTCTTCCAGAAAAAATTCAATATTATTTTCCCAGATATTATAAATGCCCTGAAAATCCGAACCCATTCCGATAGGCAAAGATAAAGGCGTGACGGTAAGTCCGAGTTTCTGTTCCACTTCATCCAGCAGGTCGAAAGCATCTCTTCCTTCGCGGTCTAATTTATTGATAAACACCAGCATCGGAATATTTCTCATCCGGCAAACTTTTACCAGTTTCTCGGTTTGCTCTTCCACACCTTTGGCCACATCAATCACAACGATCACAGAATCTACCGCAGTTAAAGTACGATAGGTATCTTCAGCAAAATCTTTGTGACCGGGCGTATCCAGAATGTTGATTTTAAATCCTTTATATTCAAATGCTAAAACCGAGGTCGCCACAGAAATTCCCCTCTGTCTTTCAATTTCCATAAAATCGGAGGTAGCGCCTTTTTTTATTTTATTGGATTTTACCGCTCCCGCTTCCTGAATAGCACCTCCGAAAAGAAGGAGTTTTTCAGTAAGGGTGGTTTTTCCGGCATCGGGATGTGAAATAATACCGAAGGTTTTACGTTTTTGTATTTCTTTGATGAGGTCTGACATATTGAAATTTATGGTTGCAAAAATCGGTATTTTACATGAGAACAGAAAACTTCAATATCCAAAGTTTGTTATCTTTGCCCGGAAACAATTCAAAAAATGGCTCCTGAAAAAAATATGCCTGTTTTTACCTTCGATTGGAAGGGCTTTTTCATCTTAATCGCAGGTGCTGTTATTCCGACCTTTGCAGTGGCGATGCTGAATGTCATGTTCATGTTGCTGCTGAACGAGAATCTTCAGTATAACTTCTTTTTTCTTTTACTTTCCAATGCTGTTTTATGGTTGGGAGCGATCCTCGCGTTTGATTTCTTTATTTGCCGACCCGAAACGGGAAGGAAACTTAATTTCCCCATGCATTCTCCGGATCTGAAAGCGTATCTGATTATATTTCCATTGATGTTTGGAATGATGCTGACAGCGGAATTTATCACTTCGCAAATTCCTGTTACCGGACCCGTATTTAGCCCGATGTACGAATGGTTTTCGCTGCAAATGGAAATGCTTTCGGACGATATTTCCGTTATGATTGTTCTCGCAGTAGTGATGGCACCCGTTTTTGAAGAAATTGTATTTCGCGGAATTATACAAAAAGGATTGATTAACAAAGGAATGAAGCCTGCAACCGCAATTTTGATCAGTGCTTTTCTTTTTGGTTTGGTACATTTCAATCCATGGCAATTTGCCGGTGCATTGCTGCTGGGAATCGTTCTGGGATGGGTGTATGAAAAAACACGGTCGCTGCTGATGCCCATTTTATTGCACGCTTTCAATAACCTCGGCTCTACATTAATCATCGTATATACAGGAACAGAAAGTTTTGCCGACGCATTTTCTGTTTCAGAATACATCCTGTTGGCCATCGGATTGTTGATGGTGGCAGGATTTGGATTTTTGTTGAAGAAATACCCTTCACAGGAAGCAGCACCCTAATAATGATTAATAAAATGGAAGAAATTTTATTCGCCACTCATAATCTTCATAAGAAAGAAGAAATTCAGCAGATTCTCGGCTCCCGGTTCTTGGTCAAAAGCCTGACGGATTATCACCTGAATGAAGAAATTGAAGAAAGTGGAACCTCTTTTCATGAAAATGCGCTCATCAAAGCACAGTATTGTTTTGAACAGACCGGAATTCCGAGTGTGGGCGATGATTCCGGATTGGTGGTAAATGAATTGGGCGGAAGACCCGGGATTTATTCCGCACGATACGCTTCAGATCATGATTTTCAGAAAAATATTGCGAAAGTTCTGGAAGAAATGAAAGGGAAAAGCGACCGTTCAGCTTATTTTGTCACCGTATTGTGTTATTATACAGAACAGGGTCCGGTTTATTTTGAAGGGAAAGTATTTGGGCGTTTGCTTGAGGAAAATAAAGGAGTTCAGGGTTTTGGCTACGATCCGATTTTCGTTCCGGATGGCTTTGAGATGACGTTTGCAGAAATGCATCCGGATGAAAAAAACAAAATCAGCCACCGGAAAAATGCATTGGATCAATTTCTCCATGCTTTCAATCTGTAATTCCTGCCGTAGTCTTTTTTTTCCTATTTTTACGGCATTGTTAATAGAGAAAACACTATTCTTTGAGTACCCATCTTACCATTCTCGGATTCAATTCCGCTATACCCACTGTTCATTCTGCGCCTACAGCACAGCTGCTGGAAATGGAGGAGCGGCATTTTCTGATCGATTGTGGCGAGGGAACACAGGTGCAGCTTAGAAAAGCGAAAAGCAGATTTTCGAAAATAAACCATATTTTTATTTCTCATCTTCATGGCGATCACTGTTTCGGATTGCCCGGGCTTATTGCTTCTTTCCGTCTGTTGGGGCGCGAAACGCCGATGCATATTTATGGGCCGAAAGGAATTGCTGAAATGTTGGAAACCATTTTCAGATTGACGGAAACCCACCGAGGTTTTGAAATAATCTATCATGAGCTGAGCAGTAAACAATCAGAAAAAATTTATGAAGACCAGAGGGTAGAAGTATTCACTATTCCACTGAAACACAGAATTTATTGTAATGGTTATCTTTTTCGGGAAAAACAGAAACCACGCCATCTTAATATAAAGGAAATTATAAAATATCCTGAAATTGAAACCTGTGATTATCACAATCTAAAACAGGGAAAAGATTTTATATTGAAAGATGGTTATGTGCTGAAAAATGAAGTGCTGACTACCGATCCTACAAAATCTGTTTCCTATGCTTTTTGTAGTGATACCCGCTATTCAGAAGAGATCGTTCCCATCATTCAGAACGTAGATGTCCTGTATCACGAAGCTACTTTCCTGCACGATCTTAGCGAAATGGCGCAACACACC
>JADMKO010000031.1 GCA_015478785.1 Chryseobacterium sp.
CATCATATCACTCGGTGCGAGGACATCTGCTCCGGCTTCAGCATGAGACAAAGACATTTTCACCAAAGCTTCATTGGTTGCATCATTATCAATTTTTCCATTGGTAATAATTCCGTCGTGACCGTACATGGAATAAGGATCCAGCGCTACATCCGGCATGATAACCATTTCCGGAACTGCATCTTTGATTGCTTTGATGGCAGACTGCATCAATCCGTTGCTGTTCCATGATTCCTTTCCGGTGTTGTCCTTCAGATTTTCGGGAACTTTCACATACAAATTCACTGCTTTTATTCCCAGACTGTATAATTCTTTGCATTCCTGCACCGCCAGATCCAGAGTTCTGCGATAAATTCCCGGCATGGATGCGATGGGTTCCTGGGTGTTTTTTCCTTCCATAATGAACATCGGCATTACGAAATCGTTGGTGGTAAGGACAGTTTCTTGAACCAACGAACGCAGTGCGGAGGTCATTCTCAATCTTCTGTTTCGTGAATATAGTATCATTTCGATAGGGACTTTTGTGGTATTATTTTTGAAGATACAAATTTACGCATACTTCATGTAAAAAACTATTGCAAATTATTTTAATAATGAGTACATTCGCAATGTTAATACGTACTGCAAAAAAGTGTCTATGAAAAAATATTTATTCCTTATACTCTTTTTAGGGCTCACTTCCAGTGTATCAAACTGGAACGCCCAAAGCATAAAAGAGCCTTCCTTCAGCCAGCAAAAGGCTGATGACGGCGGCCTTACGGTATATCCGAACCCTACCAAAGATGTTCTTTTCCTGAAAACAAAAGACCAATCGCTGAGGGTAAAATCTATTACTTTTTATTCCATTCTGGGAATGCCTGTCGCGATGTATAATGTCAACATGAACGCTGTTGAAATTAATGTAGAAAAATTAAGACCGGGGAAATATCTTATGAAATACACCCTGAGCGACAATACGACGAAGATAAAACAGATCATTAAACAATAATGTAATCCACTGACTTAAAACTTATTACTATCCGCTTCCTGAAGCGGATATTTTTTTTATCTTTGATGTAAATCCTTTGACGATGTTTGGTTTCAATAAAATACATTTTATTCTTTATGTGGAAAATCAGCAATTGAGCACCGGTTTTTACGAGAAAATATTCCGAAAAAAGGCTCGGCTCAATGTTCCGGGAATGAGTGAATTTGAATTTGCAGACAATATCGTTTTGGGTTTAATGCCGAATGCAGGAATTGCGAAGATTCTAAAGGATAAAATGCCAACTCCCGAAACCGGCACTGGAATTCCACGCTGCGAACTGTATCTGTATTCCGATCAAATAGATTCGGAATATGAGAATGTTAAAGCTTTGAATATTGACATCATCAGTCCTTTGCAGGACATGAACTGGGGAGATAAAGCTTTTTACTTTGCTGATCCTGACGGTCATATTATTGTTTTTGCGCAGAAAATTAATGGAATATGATAACTTGTTTGGAATGTGGTGACAGGATTATAGGAAGAGCGGATAAAAAATTCTGCAATGATGCCTGTAGAAATTCTTATAACAACAAGCATAATAAAGATGTTACTAATCTGATGCGGAATACTCATAACAAACTCCGCAAAAATTACAGAATACTTTCAGAAAACCGGTTTACCGAAGGGAAAGTGAAGACTACCCGAAAAAAACTTTCAGAGGAAGGTTTTGATTTTGAATATTTTACCAACTTAAAAGTATATAAAAACGGTGCAGAATATCGTTTTCTATATGATATTGGTTATAAAATTCTGGAAGACGATTGGATTCTGTTGGTGAGAAAAGATTAGTATGCACGCTTTTCCAAATCACAGAAAATTCTTATTTTTGTAGTCCCAAAGCGGGATGTAGCGCAGCCCGGTAGCGTACTTGCATGGGGTGCAAGTGGTCGCTGGTTCGAATCCAGTCATCCCGACAAAAAAAGCTCTCATTTTATGAGGGCTTTCTTATTTATGAATATTTTCACCTTCCCGATCGGCTTCGGCTTCCTTAAAAGTCTTACAGCAACCGGATTTTATCATCCAGAATTTCGATTTTCTTGTCTTTGTATAAACCTCCGATCGCTTTTTTAAAATTCTTTTTGCTCATTTGGAGTTCATCTTTTATTTCTTCCGGAGTAGATTTGTCGGAAACATAAAGCAAACCATAATTTCCTTCCAGTTTTTCCAAAATTATTTTCTGAAATTCATCTATATTGGCGTACCCTTCAGGTTGCAGGGAAACATCGATTTTACCGTCTTCGCGGATGGTTTTAATGTAGCCGGTTTCTTCGGACAAAGGATAGAGTTTTTTATATACATCCGAAGCATAAATCAAACCGATATATTCTTTATTAATAATGACATTCCAGCCCAACTCTCCTTCTCCCATCAAAATAAGATTCACTCTGTCGCCTTTTTTGAAAGGCAGATCTTCATACTGCGGATTTCTTTTGAACTTGGTTGTTCCGGTGATCAAACCTGTAGGTTCATCAACATAAACATACACCAAATAGCGTTTGCCTTCTACAATCTTGGCCTTCTGTTGCTTGTACGGAATGAACAAATCCTTGATGATTCCCCAATCCATAAATGCACCACTAGGCAGACTTTGCACACAACTCATAACCGCAAATTCACCAACTTCGGCCAAAGGTTTTTCGGTTGTGGCTTTCAGTTTGTCATCATCCTGATAAACAAACACCTCTATTTCATCGCCTTCTTGCATTTCATCGCGAACGAAAATCTTCGGCAGAAATGCCTTCTCTTCCCGATCATCTACCAGTATATATCCGGAAGTATTTTTTTCTGAAACCTTTAAAGTCTGTGTTTTGCCAATGTTCATGTTGCAAAGTTAAGATAATTGCTCGGAACAGTTATTGCTGAAAAACGAATATGCCTTCCACTGTGATTAAAAAATATGAATATTTTCCCGAAAAGATGATTCTTCGCATTGAGTTTCTGTCGGGCAAAATATATGATTATATAGAAGTTCCGAAGATTGTCTTTGATGAATTCCGGGGCGCTTTTTCAAAAGGCACCTATTTAAATAAGAAAATAAAAGGATTTTATCCGTTTAATAGAATATCCAATGGAAAACCTGATCCGTTACCGTTCTGAGTTTGACGAACTCAACTCACAAGAAATAAAACTGCTGGAAAAAGCCGCCGTTTCCGTCAGGGAATTTATTCAAATATCAAAAAAAATAAGTCATGTTTCCTATGCTACCAGAGCTGCACATTCCAAAAGTTATGCTGTAGCACGCGGAACATTACAGATTCACCCAACTATTCCTAACTGGCTGCGGATGATTTTTCCTGAAGAGAATTATGAAACGACTGCAAGATTTTCTCACTCCAATCCCATTATTTTTAAATCAAAACATGAAATTCCGGCTTATGGAATATCGCTAAAAATAGAAGCTCCTGGTCGGGATATTCATTTTCCACTGGTAAATTTTCCGCTATTTCCTACCAATTCGGTAGCTGGATTTCTGAAGTTTTTCACCTCAATGAACACTTTTCTCACGACCAAAGCAGATAATTTTGTCGTGTCTGCAATGGATGTACCTTCACTGCTGATTCACAGCAGGACCTTTTTTCCGGGCATATTTTCTCCCGACATCTTGAAACATGCGGCACAACTGTTATTCAGAAAAAATAATTTTATCTTGTCTTTCCCTTTTCATTCCATCGGTTGTTTTAGGCTCGGAGATTTTATCATGAAAATAAAACTGATTCCGATAGAAATTGAAAAGAATTTTGCCAAAAATGAGCGCGGAGAAGACAGAATATGCAAATACTTCAGTCAACAGGAAGCGCAGTACAAGTTGGTATTTCAATTGTGCAGCGACCTGAACCGCCATCCGGTCAACGATCTTACCAAAATGTGGAGAAATGCGACAGAAATAGAAATCGGAATCCTCACTTTACCGAAAAACTCGTTGCTAAATGTTCAGGATCCTGAAGTAGAAGCACTGGTTTTTAATCCTTTTGATAATCCTGAACAATTACAGCCTGTGGGAAAAATACAGCAGTTGCGGAATATTATTTATCAGACGGCTGCGGAAACCCGAAATGAAATTAATTCTAAAGAAATCATAAAAGAACAACATAAAAAGACGCCATAAAATGGCGCCTCAATTAATTTTACAATAAATTTTCACACTGTGAAAAGCGCCATCAATAGCGTCTCTGAATGAAAATTTACATGTGAATGGCAATTCTACCGGTAGCATCCAATGCTGCTTCTTTGATCGCTTCTGCGAACGTAGGGTGAGCGTGCGACATTCTTGCGATGTCTTCTGCAGAAGCCCGGAATTCCATCGCGGTGACTGCTGCTGCAATCATATCTGCGGCTCTGGCTCCGATCATATGAACACCGAGAACTTCATCGGTTTTCTCATCAGCAATAATTTTTACGAAACCGTCAATATCTCCTGAAGCACGGCTTCTTCCCAAAGCTCTCATCGGGAAATTACCTACTTTTATTGCTCTTCCGGCTTCTTTCAGCTGCTCTTCAGTTTGTCCGACTCCGGCTACTTCAGGCCAGGTATATACAACACCCGGAATTAAATTATAGTTGATATGTGGTTTTTGTCCTGCCAACTGTTCTGCTACCAAAACTCCTTCTTCAGACGCTTTGTGAGCCAGCATCGCACCTTGAATTACATCACCAATAGCGTAAATATTCGAAACATTGGTTTGGAGATGTTTATTTACTTTTACTCTTCCTCTTTCATCCAGATCAACACCCGCTTTTTCAAGAGCCAATCCTTCTGTGTAAGGCTTTCTTCCTACAGAAACGAGAACGTAATCTGCTTCAAAAACAACTTCTTCGCCTTTTTTATTTTTTGCTGTTACTTTCACAATATCACCGTTTCTTTCTACAGCGGAAACAGCGGTGGAAAGTTCAAACTTCATTTTTTGTTTTCTCAGAACCTTCTGAAGTTCTTTAGACAAAGCTCCATCCATTCCCGGAATAATTTTGTCCATATATTCAATCACGGTCACTTCGGAACCTAATCTTAAACATACGGAACCAAGCTCAAGGCCGATAACGCCGCCGCCAATAACCAGCATTTTTTTCGGGATTTCCTTTAGATTTAAAGCTTCTGTGGAAGTGATGATTCTTTCTTTGTCGATATTGATGAATGGCAGTGACGATGGTTTTGAGCCTGTCGCAATGATGACATATTTCGTATCTAGAATTTCTGACGAGCCATCGTCTTTTGTCACTTTTACCTGTGTAGCACTTTCAAAAGAACCAACTCCTTGGTAAACGGTCACTTTATTTTTGTCCATCAGGAACCGGATTCCTTTGGTAGTTTGGTCTACCACTTCGTTTTTACGCTCTACCATTCTTGCAATATCGGCAGTCGGAGATTGTACTGAAATTCCGTGGTTTTCAAAATTGTGAACCGCATTGTGGAAATGCTCCGAACTGTCCAGCATGGCTTTGGAAGGAATACACCCAACATTGAGGCACGTTCCTCCCATGGTAGGATATTTCTCAATAATAGCTGTTTTGAAACCCAACTGTGCAGCTCTGATTGCCGCAACATAACCACCGGGCCCGGAACCGATAACGATAAGATCGAATTGACTCATTTTTATTTTTTAGTATATTATTAATCGTTTTATCTGCACAAAATTACGAAAAATATCCTTCCACTTTTGTGTGAATTGAATTGTGAATTTAAATAATTTTGAAACAGCGACTTGATCTCAATAATGGTTAAAACTCGTTTTTAATTTGTTTTTTTAAGCCAAACCTGTTGAATAATTTAGACAAAAAATCTTAAGAATATTCAAATTTCCGGACGGCTTCCAGGGTCTTTTCTATTTCGTTTTCTGTGATGGCACTGCTGATGAAATAGGTTTCATAACCACTTGGTGGAAGATACACTCCGTTTTTAAGCATATGATGAAAGAAATTATTGAACAAAGCATGATTTGCGTTTTGAGCTTCATCAAAATTACTCACGGCACCAATGTGAAAAAAGATGCTCATCATGGATCCCACTCTGTTGATCCTGTGTCTGATATTTTTAGAATTCAGAATTTTAGCTATTTCAAAATCCAGGATTTCTGTCGTTTTGTCCAAACGGTTAAAAAACTCGGGATCGTTTTTAATAATTTTCAAAGTTTCGAGTCCGGCTCTCATGGCCAG
>JADMKO010000032.1 GCA_015478785.1 Chryseobacterium sp.
CGTTGCTGTACAACCTGAAAGAGCGATTGAGAATGCACTTTATCTCGGTATCATGGCACTTCCGCTGCTGTATATGAGTTATATGGTTTTTGTGAAAAAGAAGATTGGGTAACGGTTATTTAGAAACAAAAATAAACCTATCGTTTCCGGATAAATCTTTGATTAATCGGCGATCGGGGAATTCTTTAAAAAGCGCCAGCGTTTCTTGTCCCAGTTTCTGATTGATTTCCAGAAAGATCATTCCGTTTTCTGAGAGATGATGTTGAGCGTCTTCGGCAATTTTGCGGTAAAAAATCAATGCATCAGAAGTCGGAGAGAAAAGTGCCAGTTTCGGTTCAAAATCCTTTACTGAAATTTCAATTTGAGTTTGCTCATCAATTCCGATATAAGGCGGATTTGAAATAAGGATGTCGTATTGCTGATTCAGGTTTTCTTCAAGATAATTTTGATGAAAAAAGTGAATGTCAGTCTGATGAATTACGGCATTTCTTCTGGCCACTTCCAGTGCTTTTTCAGAATAATCAATCGCCGAAATTTCTGCTTCCGGAAAATGCTTCTTCAACACAATGGGAATAATTCCGCTTCCGGTTCCTATGTCTACAATCCTTACATTCTGATCTTTAAACTTCGATTTTTTAATGTTCTGAATTGCAAGTTCTAATAATTCTTCCGTTTCCGGGCGTGGAATAAGCACATGTTCATTTACAAAAAACTCAAGTCCGAAAAATTCGGTTTTTCCCAGAATCTGTTGATAGGGTTTTCCTGTTTTTAATACAGAAATGATTTCTAAAAACTGGCTTTGTTCGCTTTCTGACAATCTCTGATCCGCAAATTTTCTTTGATCATACGGTTCAAAACCCATCATTTCCCGAACAAAAACAGAATACAAAAAACCACCCTCTCTTTCAGAATATAAACCGGAAAGTTCTTCCCGGAAATGCTTTTTTAATTCTGACAATGTCATCTTGTGAAAACCAGACTTTGAGGTTTGGACATTTCTTCATCAATGCGGTATCCTTCCATATTAAATGCTTTCACATCGTCTAAAGTTTTTGCATTATTTTCTGCACAGAACCGCACCATTAGCCCTCTGGCGAGCTTCGTATACACCACAATGGTTTTCGGTTTCCCGCTTTTCATTTCATAAAAATCGAAGTCGATGATCGGTACTTTTATTCTTTTCTGATCTAAAACTTTGATATATTCTGAACTCGCCAGATTCAGGATGATTTCTTTTGATTTCAGCTCACTGTTCAGCTGTTCGGTGATTTTTTCGGTCCAGAATTCATAGAGATTCCGATAGTATTCGAACTCAAATTTTCTTCCCATTTCGAGACGGTACAACATGATTTTGTCTGAAGGTTTCAGCAATCCGTAAAGACCGGATAAAATTCTGTAGTTTTTCTGAAGATAGGAAACAGCTTCCTGAGAAAGTGTTTTGGCATTTAACCCGCGATAGACTTCACCCGTAAAAGCAAACAGAGCCGGTGATGATTCGATGGCTTTTGGTTTTGGCTTCCAGTTTTGGTTGCGTTGCCAGTTTTCATCTGCAAGTTTTGTAGAAATTTCCATCATTTCTGACAGGAATTCCGGTGTTTTTTCCTTTAAATAAGATTGAAGAAGTTCGGCTTCTTTAATGAATTTTGGAGTGGTCGGCTTCAGGAATTCCGCAGTATTGCTGATATTCATTAATTTGGCAGGCGAAGTAATAATTTTCATAAATGATTCTGATTAAAGCGCTCCTTTTCCTTCCCGAAGAATTTCCGGTTCGCCGCTGGTGAGGTCAACAATAGTGGAAGCCATATTATCACCATATCCGGAATCGATCACGATATCAACTAAATGATCATACTTCTCTGCAATTAATTCAGGATCTGTGGAATACTCCAGAATTTCGTCGTCATCTTTTATGGAAGTAGAAGCGATGGGATGTCCGAGCTTTTGTACTATCAATTGAGGAACAGGATGATCCGGCACGCGGATTCCGATCGTCTTTTTTCCTTTGTAGGCCAGGGGAAGATTTTTATTTGCTTCCAGAATAAAAGTAAACGGGCCGGGAACATTGTTTTTTAAAACTCTGAAAACCGCCGTGTCGATGGGCCTTGTAAAATCTGAAAGATGGCTCAAATCGTTGCAGATAATGGAGAACTGGGCTTTGTCAAGTTTCATTTTTTTGATTTGTGCCAGCTTTTCCATCGCTTTGAGGTTATTTATATCACAGCCCAATGCATATACAGTATCGGACGGATAGATGATAATACCGCCTTTTTGTAACGTCCTAACTACCTCAATGATAAAACTTTCCTGAGGATTATCCGGATATATTTTCAGAATTTTTGCCATGACACAAAGTTATGAAATTACGATGAATAAAAGATTTCTTTGAATAAAATTTGGAGAAAGACAATTTTGTTGTATATTTGCATCACAATACCGCGGGGTAGAGCAGTAGGTAGCTCGTCGGGCTCATAACCCGGAGGTCGCACGTTCGAGTCGTGTCCCCGCTACTAAGTAAAGAGAATCATTTTGGTTCTCTTTTTTGTTTTCACTAAATTTCGGCATTATTTTATTTCTATGACAGATCTTCCGGGTAAAGCGATTCATGATTTTTATTTTCGAGAGAATAAAAAAAGGCTCTTTGTTCATGACCGTTTCGGTCCGAAAGTGGAAATGCCGGTTTCAACGTATTTTCGTGATGTTACCAGAATGCCTCAGTTGGAGCGTATCGCGCTCGACAGATGTTCAGGAAATATTTTGGACATTGGTGCCGGAGCGGGAACACATTCGTTTGAACTTCAAAATCGTGGTTTTCAATGTACTGCATTGGAAATTTCTCCAAAAGCTTGTGAAGTCATCGCTGCCAAAGGAGTTAAAAATGTGGTTTGTGAAGATTTTTTTAAATTCGAAGGAAAACAGTTTGATACACTGCTCTTACTGATGAACGGTATCGGGATTTGCGCTACTGTAGAGGGCTTTCGCACTTTTCTGAAGAAAGCAAAATCACTGCTGAAACCGAACGGAAAAATCGTATTCGATTCCTGCGATGTCGCTTATATGTATGAAGATATTCCTTTCCCCGAACAATATTACGGGGAAGTAGAATGCCGCTACGAATATCAGGGCGAATTTACAGATTGGTTTGGCTGGCTTTATATTGATCAACACACCATGAAATCTGTTGCTGAGGAAGAAGGTTGGAGTTCGGAAATTGTTTTCGAGGACGACCGAAATCAATATTTAGCAGAACTTTATTTGGGTAAATAATAATTTAAACACTGATTACCAAATAATTACACATTATAGTTATTATCACTATAAAAATAGTTGTCTAATTCAAAATAATAACTACATTTGTATCACTATATACTTAGTGATATGATAATCCCAACACTTACCAAAGCCGAAGAACAGGTGATGCAATATCTCTGGAAACTTAAAAAAGGTTTTCTGAAGGATATTCTGGAACTTTTTCCTGAACCTAAACCGCATTCAAATACGATTTCCACAATTCTGAAAGTTTTGAAAGAAAAGAATTTTGTGGAATATGAAGTTCATGGAAGGCAACATCAGTATTTCCCGCTGATTTCCAAGGAACAGTATAGCGGAAAATCAATGAAAAGACTGGTAAAAAATTACTTTTCAGATTCTTATACGAACGCCGTTTCTTTTCTGGTCGAGAAAAACGAACTGAGCGTGGAAGATTTGGAAATGCTCCTGAATGAACTCAAAAACAAAGACTGATGGAAGCGCTGTTTTTGTATTTTGGAAAAATGATTTTGTGCTCAGCAGTAATGTTTGGTTATTATCATCTCGCTTTACGAAACCGCACTTTTCATCATTACAACCGGTTTTATCTTCTGTTGATTATTGTCGTGAGTTTAACATTACCGTTATTGAAAGTATCTTATTTTACAGTTGAGATAAACAGCCATATATATTTATTATTAAATACTTTAGAGTACTTTAACTCATCTGAAAATTTAACTAATGGCAACCGATATTTTAAAGTGGTTTTGGCTTTTTCTGGAATGGTTTCTTTCCTTCTTCTGATTCGTTTTCTTTCAGGAATTTTAAAAATTCAAAAGTTCAAAAGGAAATTTCCCAAAGAAGAATATGAAGGAATTTCTTTCTACCAAACCAACCTGGAAAATGCACCGTTTTCCTTTTTCAGGAACCTGTTCTGGAAAAACACCATTCATCTACACTCAGATTTGGGACGCCAGATACTGAAACATGAGATGGTGCACATAGAACAGAAACATACCCACGACAAAATTTTCATGGAAATGGCAATCGGGTTTTTCTGGTTCAATCCGTTTTTCTGGCTTATTAAAAAAGAACTACGGTTAATACATGAATATCTGGCTGATAAAAAAGCCCTAAAACAGATGGATACAAAGGCATTTGCGCATATGCTTTTGGCGAGTCACTTTTCCGGAACAGTGATTCCCGGGACGAGTCCCTTTCTAGGTTCTAACTTAAAAAAAAGATTAAAAATGTTACAAAAACCCAAAACCAAATTCGGTTATGCACACAGAATCCTCGCATTGCCGCTCGTGTTTACAATGGCGTTTGCCTATGCTGTAAATGCTGAGAATAAAGAAATTATAGAAATCAATTCGGGCATTGAAAGGTTGATGAAAGATACAAAAACCATATCATTTCAGGAAAGGTCAACTAAAATTCAGGAAAAAGAGGAAGGTGGTTTTTTTATACCTGCAGTTACTGTAATAAAGAATGACACAATTAAAAAGGAAGTAAAACAAAACGATTCCAAAAGCAAAGTGACTTCCTTCGACCCAATGCCGATAAACTTGTACAGCGCAACAGATGAAAATTTATTTATTGTGGAAGGAAAAGAAGTTTCCAGACAGAATTTTATTGATTATTATTTAAAGTACCGGAACAATAAAGAACATGAATTTGGTAACACGGCATTAGTGTATAATGAAATATGGAAATCTGGTAAAAAAGCTTTATTTACAGGGGGTAAAATAGCCAAGAAAGAACAGGAAATTCAGAATATAATTCAAATTATGGGTAAATATGCCAACACTGAAGTTATTGTTCCTGCTGGCGCAGAGGCGAAAACAAAGTCTTTAATAAGCAAAAAAGACAATCTTAAAGAATTAGAATCTTTTTTAAAACAAGCCGAAAAAGAAAGGTTGAAAGAGCGAGAATTTCTCCAGAAACAAAAGATGGATATTGACAGGAGAATTGGCGATTTGGTAAAAAGTTCAAAACTCAAAGATAATTTCTATCCTGGAAGAAATTATCGTGTAAACCCATTAACACCTGAGGAAATTGCTGAACTGAAAGATGAAGCTTCAAAAATCATGGAAATATCCAAGCAGCCAATAGTAAACCCTAGGTTTACCACCGCAGTTTTTAAAACAGATTTATTGAAAAATTTCATATTCAAAGCAGATGGCGAACTGCAGAAAGAAGAAACAATAAATTTCCGAAATGTTATTTACCCAGTGTATTCCGAACACACCAATTATTTTATTAACGGAAAAAAAGTGTCCAAAGAAAAAGTACTTCAACTGACAGAAGATGTGACAGATGCTGATTCTTTTTTAAAGAATGCTTCTAAGATTAAAGAAATGAAACTGGAACATGTAAGTGACGGCACAAGTTCATATCTGTACAAACTTGAACTCTTCACGCACTAAAAAGTAAAATCCCGGAACTGAAAAGCGCCGGGATTTGTGATATAGTAATTTTATTTTACGCCATTTTCTTGCTGTCTTCAATAAACTGCGCAAGGCCGTTTTCAGTCAAAGGATGTTTCAGCAAACTCAGAATCGGAGCGAGAGGAGAAGTGATGACATCTGCACCTACTTTCGCACAGTCAATAATGTGCATGGAATGGCGGATGGAAGCTGCCAGAATCTGAGTATCAAAAAGATAATTATCAAAAATCAAACGGATTTCTTCTATTAAATTGATGCCGTCTGTTGAAACATCATCCAGCCTTCCCAGAAAAGGAGAAACATACGTAGCGCCAGCTTTTGCGGCTAAAAGTGCTTGTCCGGCAGAGAAAATCAAAGTGCAATTAGTTCTGATGCCTTTGCTGCTGAAATATTTTAAAGCTTTAATACCATCTTTAACCATAGGGATTTTTACAACAATTTTAGGATTTAAAGCTGCTAAAGCTTCACCTTCC
>JADMKO010000033.1 GCA_015478785.1 Chryseobacterium sp.
TGCATATTGCGGTAAATCTCCGGCTTTTCTCTGTTGAAAAGATATAGGTCTTGTCCGCGTCGCCAATACACATTGGAGTTTACACTGAATTCTCCGAATTTTTGGCGGTGCATGAGACTAATAACAGAAGCCTGCATTTCCTCATACTGTTCCGTGGCTTGTGGAGAAGCATAAAATCCGTTGGCACCAAATTTCTTTTCAGAAAATCCTGCCTGAAACTGAAGAGTTCCATTCCCGAGCTGGTATTGATTGTGATAAAAAGCACTGTTGATATTGTAATCAGTATTGTGTCTGTATCCTTCAGATTGTCCGGAATTTACCTGAAATAAATGTGAAAAAGCTTCTGTCCCGAACTGCGAACTCAATCCCATTTGTACCGTAGAATAATCGCCGCCCTGCGCTGAAACTTTCACATTATTGTTGGATGAAGTTTTGGTGATAATATTGATCACTCCGGCATAAGCATTGTTTCCGAAGCGCCTTGCTGCAGGGCCTTTTATAATTTCGATCCGTTCAATACTGTTCAGATCTACAGGAATGTTCAGGGAATTGTGGCCGGTTTGTGAATCGTTCATCCGGATTCCGTTGATGAGAATCATCGTTTGCTCAAAAGATCCGCCCCGAATGGAAATATCGCTCTGAACGCCGTTGGAACCTCTTCTGCGAATATCCAGCCCTACCGTTTGCTGCAGCAGTTCATCAATACTCATTGCCGGCGACTGCTGTATATCGGCTTTCGTGATGAGCACCACATTTTCATTTACTTTTTTATAAGGCAGATTCATCATCTTGCCATAGATTTCCACTTCTTCAATCCGGGCTTCCTGTTGCTGTCCGTTCAGTTTCGAACCCAACACCATCAACCCTGCCATTACAATACATTTTTTCATTTATTCCGTATTAATTCAATATCATCCTGCTTCCAGACCGATCTCTTTCGTTGCCTGTTCACTATTTTTCCGCGCAAATATATTAACACTTTATCAATTTAGAAGCTATTCAGTAAATAATATTCTGAGAAACTTCAGAGAAATTTATTACCAAAACCTTGTCCCGATTCTTTGCTGCATTTTCCGTAATTTTGCACCATGATGATTCCCATGATCAACGAAGATAAAATCGATATAAAAAAAGAAATTTATATTAAGAATGCGCATCTTAACAATCTGAAAAACATAGATGTTATCATTCCTAAAAATAAACTGATCGTCATCACCGGCGTTTCAGGAAGCGGCAAATCGTCTCTTGCTTTTGATACCCTATATGCAGAAGGCCAGCGTCGGTATGTGGAAAGCCTGAGTTCTTATGCCCGTCAGTTTCTTGGAAAACTCGAGAAGCCAAAAGTGGACGATATCAAAGGACTTGCCCCTTCTATCGCGATTCAGCAAAAGGTAATTTCTTCCAATCCTCGGTCTACTGTAGGAACTTCCACAGAAGTTTATGATTATCTGAAACTGCTTTTTGCCCGCATCGGACGCACCTATTCGCCGGTTTCCGGGGATGAAGTGAAGAAAGATCATGTGACGGATGTTATCGATTATATTAAAAACCAAAAACAGGAAAGCCTTTTTGCGCTTCGGGCACCTTTGGCATTTGAAAAAGAAAAATTCAATGAAACCCTGAATACACTGAAGGTTTCCGGATTTACCCGTTTGGATATTAACGGCAATACAGTAGAAATTGAAGATCTGGAGAGCTTTGGTTTTGTTCCCGAGGAGAATATGGAAATTCATTTGTTGGTAGACCGTTTCAGTTATGAAGAAGACGAAAGTTTTCTGCAACGTCTGGCCGATTCTATTCAGATTGCTTTCTACGAAGGCCACGGCTATTGTTCATTGAAAAATACCGAAACAAATACGGTAAAGGAATTTTCCAACAAATTTGAGGTGGACGGCATTGAATTTTCTGAACCGAATGTCCATTTTTTCAGTTTTAATAACCCTTACGGTGCCTGTCCGGAATGTGAAGGATACGGAAAAGTCATCGGTATAGACGAAGATCTCGTAGTTCCCAATAAAAATTTATCGCTTTTTGAGGAAGCGGTAGCCTGCTGGAAAGGAGAAAGCATGAGCGAATGGAAAAACGCTTTTATTAAAAGAACCGGAAAAGAATTCCCTGTTCACAAGCCTTATTTCCAATTGACCAAAGACCAAAAAAACTTGCTTTGGAAAGGAGATGGTAGCCGGAGCTTCCCTTCTATTTCTTCTTTCTTCAAAATGGTAGAAGAAAATCTGTACAAAATTCAGTACCGGGTAATGCTGTCGCGGTTTCGCGGAAAAACGACCTGTCCTACGTGTGAAGGGTTACGATTACGGCCCGAAACAGAATGGGTGAAAATCAGCGGACACACCATACAATCGATGATTGAACTTCCGCTTGATGAACTTTTACCCACCATTGAGTCTCTGAAACTGTCTGATTATGAAACCCATGTCGCCAAACGACTGCTGTACGAAATCTCTACACGTCTTTCGTTTCTCCTGAAAGTAGGTTTGGGTTATCTGACGCTCAACAGAACTTCCAACACGCTTTCCGGCGGCGAAAGCCAGCGGATTAATCTGGCAACGAGTCTTGGCAGTTCCCTGGTTGGTTCTATTTATGTTCTGGATGAACCTTCTATTGGCCTTCATTCCCGCGATACCGAAAATCTGATTACCGTTTTGAAAAACCTGCGGGATTTGGGAAATACGGTTATTGTTGTAGAACATGACGAAGATGTGATGCGTGCTGCCGATTATATTATTGATATCGGGCCTGAAGCCGGATATTTAGGCGGAGAGCTGATGTTTGCGGGGAATTTTGAAGAACTTAAAAATGCGGATACCCTCACTTCCCACTACCTTACGGGAACATTGGAAATAAAAGTTCCTGAAAAACGAAAGACGCCAAAAGAATTTGTTAAAGTTCGCGGTGCCCGGCAGAACAATCTTAAAAATATAGACGTGGATATTCCTTTGGAATGCCTTACGGTGATCACCGGAGTTTCAGGCAGCGGAAAATCAACGCTGATGAAAGAAATTGTTTCCAACGACCTGCAGATCCAATTGGGAAAAAGCGGCAAAAAAGGAGATTACGATTCAGTGGAATTTAATAAAAAAACCATTCAGAATATTGAGATGATTGACCAAAATCCGATTGGAAAATCGTCACGTTCCAATCCGGTGACTTATCTGAAAGCCTATGACGATATTCGGGATCTTTTTGCCAAACAAAAACTGGCGCAAATGATGGGTTACAAATCCAAACATTTCTCCTTCAATGTGGACGGTGGTAGGTGCGAAGACTGCAAAGGTGAAGGCATCATCAGCGTATCCATGCAATTTATGGCAGATATTGAACTGGAATGTGAAACCTGCAAAGGAACCCGTTTCAAAAGTGAAATTCTGGAAGTAAAATATGACGATAAAAACATTTCCGATATTCTCCACATGACCGTGGATGAAGCGCTTATTTTCTTCAAAGACAACGGCGAAAATAAAATCGTTACCAAACTCACACCCTTGCAGGATGTGGGATTGGGTTATTTACAGTTGGGACAAAGTTCTTCCACGCTTTCCGGAGGTGAAGCGCAACGGATCAAACTCGCTTCTTTTCTGGTGAAAGGAGCGACTACCGAGAAATCCCTATTTATTTTTGATGAACCTTCTACAGGACTTCATTTTCATGACATCAACAAATTACTGAAATCATTGCAGGCACTCGTGAATCTGGGACATTCGATTATGGTGATTGAGCACCATCCGGATATTATTAAATTCGCAGACTATATCATTGATATTGGCCCCGATGCCGGAAAATACGGCGGAGAAATTGTTTTTGCCGGAACTCCTGAAGATTTAATCCATGTAGAAGCATCGCATACCGCACGTTATCTGGCAGAGAAATTGTAACCATCTTTAAAATAGTTCTAATTATAGCCTTGGTACACGATTACGTAAAAAAACTCAGAAAGCGGGTTATGACACTTGCGGTTGGCGTGGGTAACGCATGATCAGAAGAATCCGAATTTGGAATAATACTTTTGAAAGATTATTTCAATCAGATTGGGTAAATTAATAAGCTATAAACAGCTAAGATTCAAAGATTTGATTAAATTAAATTTGATAGCCTAATAATTTTCTGATTTGATAGAAGAAACGTTCAATCAGCCTCAGATCCTGAGTAACAATATCGGCATTGCCTGTAAGTTCTTTATCAAATGGAAGTGTCTTGTTATAAGATGTTTTTAAACCTTTTGGGAGAACAATATCCAAATAGCGTCCTGACAATCTTGGCCGCCACTTGTACAATAACCACCTCCTACTTGAGTAGTTGCAAAGGAATCATCAATAGGTAGATTTCCACCAACAATTTTTAATTGTTCTTCATTTTTAAGCTGAAATTCAGCTAATTTTTCAAGATTTTCCATAGTAAAAAAATTAAATTAAGGGTTAGTATTATTTTTATAGAAATCATATTTCATTCTCGCAAATTGTAAACTGGGTAGCCCATATTTCTTTCTCCGGATATTAAACGTATCTAAAGGAACATCAAATTTTATTGTTTTTAATCCATTCGTTTCTCTATCTATTTTTCCAAAATAGTCCTGATGATAATAAAGAAGATATTTTGAGGTAATCATATTTTCGATGTCAAAAGGATTAGCTTTTCCTTCTTTAAGTTTTTCTATCAATAAATTTTTGAGTTCTGCATAATTATCAATTCTTGATAAATGGAAATACATAATCCCAAGCATTATTCTATCTTCTTCCATTCTTCCAACGGTTTTTATATCAGGATATCCATATTGGGTAATAAGCTGTATCAGTCGCTTTGCATTGGACTCATCCACAGAAGGTTCGATGAGTTTTCCACGGCTCAACTGATCTTGGGTAAACATTTCTTTAAGTTCTTTTCTGTATTCCCAATTAATCTGGGCATTAAAAATGCTGTCCAATTGTTTTATATCATTTTTAGAAAAACCGTTAATGATATAGGCATTCATTAAATCACTGTCTTGTATAATCCATTTATAAGGATATCCTCTTTCTGCAATAAGATTGGTTAAGTGTGACTTATAATTAATGTTCTTTTTTGTTGATGCTGCATATTTCACATAGTAAACCAATTCTTTTGTAACGGAATAGTTAAGCGGTTCATAAATCGTGAATAAACTATCTAATTTTTTAAAGGCTTCTTCATTTTCACCTATCATTCTTAGACTGTCTGCCTTGTACAATTCTAAATAATAAGGAATATAGTTTATTTCATGTTTTGTTCTAGCATTAGTGTGGTTAGTTTTGCAACTGACAAAATAAAAAATAAACAAAACATAATAAAAATTATTTAATTTTGTATTGATAATAAATGGTTTTGTTATTTTTAATTGCTATACAAAAAAAATATAACATGGAAACTGGCAGTAAACTAAGAATTTTAAGAGAAAAAGCTAGATTTTCGCAAGAACATAAGGAATGTATTTTTTATCACTGGTTTTCATATTCCGTACGGTGGTGTTTCCTGAAAGATCAAAAGTAGCAACAACCCAAATTTTCTCTTCAAAGAAAAAAACTCTAATTTCATATTCTTTGTGAATTTTTTCCTGCAACAGCGTTGGGATAATTCTCTGTTCTTTTTCTAAAATTTCTTCCATTAGAATATCTCTTGTATAATTAAGATACAAAGCATCATCAACAAAAACGGGTTGCATTTCTGAAATAGCTTTCGTAATATACCTTCTGTCTGAACTTTCAATACATTCTAAATCTTTCGGAGAAGAAAAAATTCGACTTCCTGGTATTTTAAAACCGAGTTGTTTTGCAATATGAAGAACCTTCAATTTATTTACTTCTTTCACACGAAGGTTTCCGTAAATCCTGGCTCCTGATTTTTCTAAAAAATAGCTGATAAAATCCGCTACTGATTTGTACTCGGAAAAGAAGAACTTCTCCGAAATTTCATCCAACTCCTGCCAGAAATTTTGGAATGTTATATCGCCGTTTCTGTATAAAACAGAGGTAATATCATGAAGGCTTAACTTATTCCCGCTTATAGAAATAGAATATGAAGATGTATTAAAATCAAAATTTATCTCTGTTATTGACTGACTACTGTTGATTCGAATGAACTTTTTACTTTGCAAAGCCAACCAATTGCAGATAGTATCTGTCACCGTGTCGTTG
>JADMKO010000034.1 GCA_015478785.1 Chryseobacterium sp.
TTGCAGACGGGCATATTGGTGCAATCCTGAACAAAATTTCTGAAGCAGGATTCAGGATTTCGGCCATGAAATTGACACAGTTGACCGTTGATGATGCCAAAAAATTCTACGAAATTCACAGCGAAAGACCTTTCTATGGCGAGCTGGTGGCATTCATGAGTTCCGGGCCTATCGTAGCAGCAGTTTTGGAAAAAGAAAATGCAGTAGCTGATTTCAGAACCCTGATCGGAGCGACCAATCCCGCCGAAGCTGAAGAAGGAACAATCAGAAAAATGTTTGCCAAAAGCGTAGGCGAAAATGCGGTACACGGTTCAGATTCCGATGAAAATGCCTTAATAGAAGCACGTTTTCATTTCTCAGGAAGAGAAATATTCTAATCTCGGTATATAGTCTAACAAAAAAAAACCCGGACAATGTTTCGGGTTTCTTTGTGTTTATTTTTTTTCTTTCTTTTGCGAAACCCGCACAGCCCGGAGAATTCCCAACAGCAACCCTAAAATGGTACAACTTGCAAACAGGATATTGCCCGTGGAAGTGCCTTCAAAATAATTGTAAAATCCATATCCGGCGATGACTCCAACAGCAAGCGGAATCAGCACCACCCGGAAAAAAGAAGAAAATTCAAATGCGTTTTTGGACATAAGCGGAATTTAAAGAATTAAAAATAAGAAATTCAGCGGAGTATGTAGTTGTGCTAAATTTTTAATAGTTCTATCGTACGTTCCGGGTCTTCACTATTGAAAACTGCGTTTCCTGCTACCAATACATCAGCACCTGCATCAAATAATCGGGAAGCATTTTCAAGATTCACGCCACCATCCACTTCTATCAAAGCAGTAGCATTATTGCTTAAAATTAAATCTTTGGTTTCGGCAATTTTGCGATAGGTATTTTCAATAAATTTCTGTCCGCCAAATCCGGGATTCACACTCATCAACAATACGAGATCGATTTCCGAAATAATATCTTCCAGCAGAAGAACAGGAGTGGAAGGATTGAGTACCACACCCGCTTTGGCACCTTTTTCCTGAATCAATTTAACGGTTCTGTGCAAATGAATACAGGCTTCATAATGCACCGAAACAAGATCGGCACCGTGTTGGATAAATTCTTCTACATAACGTTCGGGTTCTACAATCATCAGGTGGACATCCACAAATTTCTTTGCGTGTTGCCGAACGGTATTCATCACCGGAAATCCAAAAGAAATATTGGGAACGAACCTTCCGTCCATTACATCAATATGAAACCAGTCGGCCTGGCTTCGGTTGATCATTTCAATGTCCCGGGAAAGATGGCCAAAATCGGCAGACAATAGGGAAGGTGCGATAAGTTTTGTCTTCATGAAGAAATATTTTTTATAACAAAGTCGGATTTTAATGATATTTTAAAGTCATCTCAGGGGAAATATTCAGCAGGGTCTCATAAATTAACTGAATGATATTTCCCACATCTTCTTTGGAAACCATTTCTACCGTGGTGTGCATATACCGAAGCGGCAGCGATATGAGCGCGCTGGGAACACCGCCGTTGGAATGGGCAAAAGCATCGGTATCAGTTCCGGTACTTCGGCTGGCTGCAGCCCGCTGAAAAGGAATTTCCTTCGCCCTCGCAGTTTCCACAATAAGTTCACGGATGGTGTGATGTACGCTCGGCGCATAGAAAATCACCGGTCCTTTACCACACTGTTGTTCTCCTTCTTTTTTCTTTTCAATCATCGGCGTAGTGGTATCATGAGTTACATCCGTTACAATCGCAATATTTGGTTTGATGGTTTCGGCAATCATGGTCGCGCCATATAAGCCCACTTCTTCCTGAACTGAATTGGTAATATACAGGCCGAAAGGAAGTTTCTTTTTGTTTTCTTTTAAAAGTCTGGCCACTTCTGCAATCATAAATCCGCCCATTCTGTTGTCCAACGCGCGACCTACAAAATACTGTTGGTTGAGTTCAAAAAAAGTGTCCGGATACGTAATCATGCAACCTACATAAATCCCAAGGTCTTCTACTTCTTTTTTAGAGGAAGCTCCGCAATCGATAAAAATATTTTCAATTTTAGGAATCGGTTCTTTCGAGTCTAATCCTCTTGTATGAATAGCGGGCCATCCGAAAACTCCTTTGACGGTTCCTTTTTCTCCGTGAATGTCAACTACTTTGGAAGGTGCAATCATCTGATCTGAACCACCGTTACGAATCACATAGATCATGCCTTCTTCCGTAATATAATTCACGTACCAGGAAATTTCGTCGGCGTGCGCTTCGATAACTACTTTAAATTTAGCTTCCGGATTAATGATGCCATAACAGGTTCCGTAGTGATCCACCTCTATAGTATCCACATAAGAACGGATGTATTCCATCCAGAGCTTTTGTCCGCGGTGTTCATAACCGGTTGGTGATGAAGTGTTTATATAATTTTCTAAAAACTTTATAGATTTTGTGTTAAATTTCATTGAAAAGGAATGCTTTTTGGTTTAATGAGAGTTTAATTACGGGTAAAAATAATGAAAATATACCAAATAGTACTTATCGTACTGCTGTTGGGGAGCAGCGTTCTGAAAGCTCAGGACTCTGTAATGGATAAATCGCTGAGTCAGTATCCAAATGAATCTTTGCGTACTGATGAATTCGGACAGAAATACTATTACGATGAACGCCAGAAAGCGAAAATATATGATATCAACGGAGAATCTGTCGTGGTGATGGATGAACTGGTGCTGATGAAAAACCCCAGATTCAACAATCAGCTTGACCGGAATTATTATTATTTCCTTAATAAAAAATTGAATCGGGTATATCCTTTATTTCTTACCGCTTTAGAACAATACACAGATATTCAGAACGATTTGAAAAACCTGGATAAAAACAACCAGCGGAAATACATTAAACAGCGGCAGCAGGATCTTGCAACACAGTATGAAGCTCAGCTTCGGGATCTTACCACCAGTGAAGGAAGGGTGTTTGCAAAACTGATGAACAGGGCTACCGGAAAAACGGTGTATGAAATTATTAAAGAGCTTCGTGGCGGATGGAGTGCATTCTGGTGGAATGTAAAAGGCAATATTGCCGACGTAGATATTAAGGAACCTTACGATCCTCATAAAAACAGAACTGATCTTTTCGTGGAATCTTTATTACAAACCAACTGGAATTTCGGATATCTTCAGCCTTATCCCGGTGCAGAAAACTTCAGAATAAAAAAATAATACTTTAATTGTACTTTTCTTTCAGTTTCTGAAAAGCAATTTGATCCACCGGTAACGGAAACGGATTTTCTGTGGTTTGTAAATCAATCCACTCGATACTTTCGATGCAGGGATCCATAATTAGCAATTCGTGCTCATCCTGCAATTCAGCGGTATAATAAATAGTGAGAAGTTGCTCATGATCTTTGAATCGGGAAACCACAAATTCTTCCTGAGTATAAAGGTGCGAAATGTTATGAATTTTCGCATTGAGTTCTTCCTCAAATTCACGGTGAAGGCAATCCAGAACGCCTTCTCCGTATTCCAGGCCACCGCCGGGAAGTTTCAGAAGTTGTTCTCCGGCGTACTCTTCGTGTAATGCCATAACATGTCCATTCCTAAGAATGCAGGCATACACACGGATATTAATCCGGTTGATGTTGGGATGTATCATAAGCTAAAGATAATGATAAATTTTGATGCGCATTATAAAGAAAGTGGTTGTTTCCAGGCATTGATCATTTCACGTTTTCCGGGCGGCCCTTGTTTTTTTTCAACATTAAAGTTCAGTTCTTCCAATATTCTTCGCACACTGCCTTTGGAGGAATAGGTCGTCAGCAATCCGCCCGCTTTCATTTTGTCCGCTGTCATGGCAAAGAGAGGTTTCTCCCAAAGATCCGGTTGTACACGGGCTCCAAAACAGTCGTAATATACCAAATGTATTTCGGGCAAAGAAAGTTGTGGTAGTTGGGTGAAATCGCACTGGAATTTAGTAAGCTCGAAACCCGGCGCCAGTTCTGATGGCATTTCCCACGGAAGCTCATGCATTTTCTGAAAACTGTTTTTGGTTCTTTCATCCTCAAAAAGATCACTATAATCCAATGCTGAAACTTCTTCGGAAGAAAGCGGGTATTTTTCAAGGGTAAAATAACGGATTTTGACAGAAGTTCCTTTGCGTAAAAACTCATCAAAAGTCACTAAAACATTTAATCCTGTACCGAAACCCAGTTCTAAAATATTAATTTCCCAAATATCGAGCTGGTTTAGTCCGCTGTCAATAAATACATGATTGGCCTCTTGAAGTGCTCCGTGATGGGAGTGGTAATTCTCATTCAATTCATTGATGAATAAGGTTTTGCTGCCGTCAGCGGTGGATTTTATGGTTCTTTTCACTGAATTTTTGTTCAAATTTAATGGAAAATTACTATATTTATAAAATTAAATTATTTGTCAAAATCGATTAAATTTTAAGATATGATAATTCAAAAAACTTCCAGTTCAAGACTCGAATCTTTTGATCAGGAAAATTATTCTTTTGGCGATCATTTTATTGATCACATGATCATCTGTGAATACGATAACGGAAAATGGGGAGAGGCAAAACTGATGCCGTACGGACCGTTGTCTTTTTCTCCTGCCAACATGACTTTCAATTACGGACAAGCGTGCTTCGAAGGAATGAAAGCCTATAAAGATAAGGACGGACAGGTGTTTCTGTTCAGGCCGCGTAAGAATTTTGAACGCATCAATAAATCCGCAAAACGTCTGGCAATGCCGGAAGTTCCGGAAGAAGTATTCATGAAAGGACTGAAGGTGCTGATGGATGTCGACAGAGCCTGGATTCCTTACGGCGAGGGAAGATCACTTTACATTAGACCACTTATTTTTGCCACTGAAGAAGGTCTGAAAGCCAGAGTTGCTCACAAATATATGTTCGCGATCGTTGCTTCTCCTGCGAAAAGCTATTATACAGCACCGGTATCGGTAAAAATTTCAGATTATTATTCCCGTTCGGCTTCCGGAGGAGTAGGTTTTGCAAAAGCAGCGGGAAATTATGCAGCCGCTTTCTATCCTACACAAATGGCGATCGAAGAAGGATATGACCAGATTATCTGGACAGATGATGCTACCCACGAGTATTTTGAAGAAAGTGGTACGATGAATGTTTTCGTTAGAATTAATGACACCATTTATACGCCACCGACTTCAGAAAAAATTCTGGACGGGATTACCCGCGATAGTTTTATCCAATTAGCAAAACACAAAGGACTCGATATCTGTGTGGAACCGGTTGCTGTGAAAACCGTCTTGGAAGCGCAGAAAAATGGAACCCTGAAAGAAATTTGGGGTGTAGGTACTGCGGTGGTAACTTCCGTATTCAAAGCTTTTGGATATAAAGATCAGCGTTTTGAACTTCCGGTTTTGGCCGACGAAGACAGTTATGCACTTACGCTCAAAAAAGCATTAGTGGACATTCAGACCAATCAGGCAGAAGACCCGTTTGGATGGAGAGAACTGGTGGAAAGAAATATTTTAGAAATGGTATAAAACCCATTCCACCTTATTGATAAAACCGGGATCATGTTCCGGTTTTTTTGTTTTTATATCTGAACCTAATTCCTTATTTTCGCAAATGCTTATGAAAAAAATAATTCTTTTTTCAACTTTTTTAGCGATTGCAGGTTGTCAGCAAAAACAGGAGATTTATGCTCCGGTAAGTGGCAGCTCAGTAAAGCAAAAAGCAGCTGAGTCGCATGAAAGAGCAAAGAATCTTAATAAGCTGGAACGGGAACAGATTCAAGACTGGATTGCCGGACAGAAAGAGAAATTTTATCCCACGTCCATGAATTATTGGGTGAACCGGGAAAACTTTAGCGAAAGAGAAAAAAGCCCTGAAGAGACCGTGGTTTCCTATGGATATTATATTTCAGATTTTTCCGGAATACAGTTGTATGACCAGCCGAAAGGATACCGGGATGTTCCGTTAAGTAAGTTTCCCACAGAACTGACCGCTGTAGAAGATGCTTTAAAATATATGAATCCGGGCGAAGAAGTGACCCTTCTTGTTCCGTCTGTTTTGGCGTACGGAACCTATGGCGACGGAGAAAAAATCACGAACGATATCCGCTGATAATAACATTAAAACGAATAAAATAATGCAAAAAGCTAAAATAATG
>JADMKO010000035.1 GCA_015478785.1 Chryseobacterium sp.
TGAAAAAGTAATAATACTGTTGTCAAAAGAAATATTTGCATTGAGATAATTACATAAACTGGTCACCAAAGTACTGGAAGAAAATTGCGCTGTGGTGTGGGCACCGGCAATGGTGTTGGGATGTGGATAGTCCACATTATTGAGGGTTAATTTTTCTAAATACCAAGTATTATTTACCAAATCTGATTGTTGCGCCTGAATGAAGATCCCCCAAAACAATGCTAAAAATAAAGTTTTCATATTTTAATTCTTTATGAGGTTTAAGTGTTTATCATTTTTCATTCAAACTAAAAACATAGTGAGTTCAAAATGAGTAAGTTTTATATCAAAGCTACTGAATCGTGAGGAATTAAATTATTTTTTTTGCACAATATTTCTAAAAGCTTTTATGTTTATTTTAAAATAATCTCTTTCAAAGATCATATTTGAAGTGTGATAATGAGAAGGTTCTGAAATAGTTTTATTTTTCTGATCAAAAAGAGTAATTTTGTGACATGGAATTAGGATTTAGTGAGATTTTAGTCATTATGCTGGTGATCGTGGTGCTCTTCGGGCCGGACAAAATTCCGCAGATTGCGAGAGATTTAGGTTCAGGAGTCCGAAAAATGAAAGGGGCCGTGGAAGATATCAAAACAGAAATTCTGAAAGAGACGGATAATCCTGTTTCCGAAATTAAAAGAGAAATTGAAAAAGTAAAAGAAGCTGCTCAGGAATATGACCTTTCGCAGACGATAAAGAATTCCGAAGCTGAAGTTAAAATACAGAAACAGGCACAGGAAGAGCAACTGAAAGATTCTCACACCGGTCCGGTAAGCCGATAATCATGCAGGAATTTATTGAAAAAGACAGGGAAATTTTCCTTTACCTTAACACTATGGGAAGTCCGGAATTTGACCCGTTCTGGTCGTTGATTTCGGGGAAATGGATCTGGATTCCGCTGTATATTATTTTTCTTTATTTGCTTTTCAAAAATTATCACTGGAAAGGCCTTCTGTATATTGTAATTTTTATTGCATTGGGAGTGACGGTTTCAGATCAGCTTTCGGGAATTTTCAAATACGGTATCGCCAGGCTTCGTCCTTGCCATGATGCAGATTTAACTCCGGCCATGCGAATTGTAGAATGTGGAGGACAATTCGGTTTTTATTCCGCACACGCATCCAACACGTTTTTTATTGCCTCTTTTATGACGATGATGCTGAAAGGCCGGTACGGATGGTTTCCTTTTTTTCTCTTTTTCTGGGCTGCAATAGTTTCCTACAGCCGCATTTATCTGGGCGTTCACTTTCCTGCAGATGTTTTGATGGGAGCTGCGGTAGGCTTTCTTTTGGGTGGTTTTTTTGCCACACTCAGCCTGAAAGTCATTCGAAAACAATCGGTTTTAAAATAAAAAAAGCTTCCTGAAATTTTCAAAAAGCCATTCTGTTTATATTCGGTTTTCAAGTTGTTCCATGCCTTCCGGTGTCACCATATCGTAATTCCACGCGGGATCGAAAGTAAGTTCTATTCGGGTCTCCAGTTCAGGAAATTCCTTTTCAAGCGCATTTTTTACGCCCGTTTGTATGGCTTCTCCCATGGGGCAAAACCGGGTTGTGAGCGTCATCAGAACTTCGGTTTTATTTTCCTCATCATTGAATTCCACTTCATAAATTAATCCCAGATCCACCACATTCACCATCAGTTCAGGATCCAATACTTCATACAGAGCGTTTTGGGCTCTTTTTTTTCTTTCGTAATCTCGGTCGTTAGGATCTATTGTCATTTTTATTTTGTTTTATGTAATAATAATTTAAACACATTCACACAATACAGCACTGAAACAGCCAGCCACAACAGCAAACCGATTTGAATGACCGGCAAATACTGCGCAATAATTCCTGTGGCCAAAACCAAAAGTGCCGCAATGAAAATACGGAATTGCCAAATGGTTAGTTTTTCACTGTAAAGGTGTTTCGGTAACGGTACTTTTACTTTTCCGGAAAGATGTTTGTAATGTCCGTTCCAAATGATGAAAGGTAAAGTTTTAAAAGTTTTCCCTAAAATAATACTGGTGATCCATCCCATAAAAAGCAGCGTTCCATACAGCATCGTCCATTGGTATCCTTGTGAATAATAAACCATAGGAATTATCAACAGGGAAATAATGAGACAGAAAAAAGACAGAAAAGAATGCTTCATCAGTAGTTCTATTTTTTTTCTCAACCGGTTTTTAAAAGCATCGTAAAGATACAATAGCCAACTCAGAATTCCTGTGAAAACCAACGCCGCATACAGCAAACTTCTGTCAGAAATTCCGAAAAAATAACCGTCCAGAAGAAAAAGGATTAATCCCAGATTTTGGAAAATAAATGCGAATTTCAGTAGTTTTTCTTTCTTTGATTTTCCCAGAAGAAACATTGGAACCAGTTTGGTGCTTACGCCTGTTATCAACTGCAGAAACCATCCTCCCAATCCTGCGTGAGCATGTAGTTTCAGAATCTGCAAATGTTGTTTTTCAAAAAAAGGAAAGCTGAGATTGATGGCGAGTAATAAACCGATAACCACCGTGATTAAAAGCCAAATCGCAGAACTTGAAATAAATAATTTCTGGATTGAATATTTGCTGCAAATATTGCTTGTTTTTAGAACATTAGCAGCAAAAAGAAGTACAGAAAAAACGATCAGAATACCTCCTGAAATCATTATCCAACCGGTATTGAGATTCCAGAAAGTGATAGTGAGCAATGCAACTCCGGCAGTGAGTGTGTACCAACTGAAACCTGCCCATCTTTCACTGTACAGATCCTGTTCGCAAATGACGGGCAAAAGCTGATACGCTGCTCCGAAAATAATCATCGTTCCCCATCCCAAAGCAGCCAAATGTACAATAGTGAGCAAATGCGGACTGAAATAATGCCCGGTGAAAACCTCAGGATTCAGTACCATCACCGTACAGAGAATCACGAAAACCAACGCTCCTGTTGCGTAAAACGGGAGTATGGCACTGTTGGCCGGAGCTTTGCCGATACTGATGTCTGCCATTTATTTTTTGAAAATCAGCATTTTGACATTTCCTTCGTCCACCGAATAAATATGAACCTCAAAATCCTTGTCGGCCAATTCTTCCAAAAGATAAACAGGTACTCTTTTGTGATGAATGTACAACGCATGATCCTCCGGAAGATCTTCCAGTTCCGACAAGATGGCTTCCATCGGGCCGGGCATTTCTAAGGATCTTACATCAATTTCGCGCAGTTGTTCCTGCGAAAACCGGGAATAAATTTCGCCAAAACTTTCTTCATTGTGCATCAGTAATTTTTCTTCTGATGATGCTGATATAACTTCCTCTTGTTTTTCTTTCTTCAAAAAATAAGTGTAAAACAGTTTTTCACTTTTGATTTCTGTGAAAGTATCTTCGGCTTTTTCCTGCTTCAAAAGATGAATTAAAGGGGTGGGAATAAAACTGTTGATAATACAAAGGATTTTTCCCGATGGTGTTTCTTTGAAACGGTGCAGAATTTCTTTCAAAGGATCCGCTCCGTTATCTATGATAGGACGAACATCATAAAAATCGATTTCCGGTTCTGCTGTTTTCTGTAACCATTCCGGTTTGTTTTCAACTGAAGCAATTTCCTTTTCAGAAACCGTTTCTTCAAAATGAAAACCGAGAGGACGTAAAACTCTTATAAAATCTTCCACGGTCGCACCTCCCATTTTTGCAGCTTCCGCTATTGTCACCCTTGAAGCCATGATCTTCCTGAGAATGGGGTTTTTCAGCTTTTCAAGCGGTTTGGCAATCGACGCAATCGCATTGATGCTTTCAGGATCTTCTTTGATAAGTTCTGAAATTTTTGTTTTTTCAGTGATGGTTTTCATTATGGTGTATTTTCTTTTGCCCAAAATTCATCATGATAATTTTCCTCAGCATTATGTTCTTCTCCGTGAAGCTGCCGTCCGATTTCGGTTAAATTTTCGTCCGTTAAATGTTCCTCAAGATACGGAAAAAGTTCACGTTCTTCATAACGCGTATGTTGGTTTACCAGATCTGAAAGCTGAAGAATAGCCTCATTCACATTTTCCTCATTCCGAACACTGATTTCATTTATTTTCGAAAGAATACGCTGATGTTCATTCAGGGCTCTTGCCACCATTGGATCCGATGTTTCCACAAAAAGCAGTTCTTCTTCAGTTTTAAAATGGGGCAGCATGTGATTTTTCCAAAACCAGTGAATGTAATTCTTCATTCTGTCCGCAGAAACCTCTTTTTTTACACCTTGTTTCAGTTTCCAGCAGAACAATAATGTGGCGTGATGCTCGCGGGAAACGGGCATCAGGTTTTCATTTCGTTTGATGGGTTTGTTCATTTTTTTTTTTTTTTAAATTCAACTTCAACCAACTTTTACAGATTGGCGAGTTCGGCATCCAGTTTCACCGCTTTCGGGAAAAGAATGTTGTTTTCCAGATGTAAATGAGTCAAAAGATCATTTTCAAATTCCTGCATTTTGGTGAACAGATACTGATAAGAATTGCAGGCATTTTCAGGAATAGCGTAGTTGTTGGTTATTCTTCTGAAAAAATTCAGATCTTCTCCCGCAATTTCGTGTTCTTTTTTCAAAATCAAAATAGGATCATTCAAAGTTCCGATTTTATAATTCGTTTCGAAAGCAGCCTCTTTTTTCTTTGCGATCGCTTGTCTGATCGCCGGAAACAGTGCATCTTCTTCTTTCACGATATGATCCAGCAAATCCTGAAGAAAATGATGGGTGCTGGTACTCAGTCGGTGTAGTTCCGGATTGCTGTCTCCGTGATGTTCCGCTACTTTTTGTACGAGGTCATTCAGCATTTCAGCGTTGTCTTTGATGTACTGATGATGGGTATTCAGGATATAATCCAGAAGAAAATTCAGTTCCCATTTGTCCGGATCCACAGCAGGCGCAGTCATTTTTTGACTTTCCTCCAATGCAGTTTTCTGTGTTTCCGCGGTTTCGGAACTGGCTTCTTTTGCATCTCCACAACTGAAAATAATTCCTTTTTCCTTTAAAAGTTCCGCTTTTTTAATATCCTGAGCTGCAATGCCGGTTTTTTGCTGGCTTTCAGAAGTAAGGTTTTTTTCGATTTTCACAACAAACCATTCCGGTCCTTTTTCCAGATATTCCCAGGTGAAAATATTGCCTCTTTCGGCGATCATTTCATAGTATAAAGGTTTAGGATCGTGGTCGTTTTCGATGATAAAACTATCGCCAGGATTCAGTTCGTCAAAATGTTTAAAAACCGTTGGATGTTTCAGTCTGGGTTCTATTTTTGTGACATCTACTTTTTTAATTTCCGAAACATTTTCCGCAGAATTCTTTTCAATTTTCACGACAAACCATTCCGGACCTTTTTCCAGATATTCCCACGTGAAAATAGGCCCTCTTTCCGCGATCATTTCATAGTATAAAGGTTTAGGATCGTGGTCGTTTTCGATGATAAAACTATCGCCAGGATTCAGTTCGTCAAAATGTTTAAAAACCGTTGGATGTTTCAGTCTGGGTTCTATTTTTGTGACATCTACTTTTTTAATTTCCGAAACATTTTCCGCAAGATTTTTCGCAATCTGAACAAGATATAATTCCGGTCCCTTTTCGAGATATTCCCAGGTGAAAATCGGCCCTCTTTCTGCAATGAGTTCATAATACAGTGGTTTTGGATCGTGGTCATTTTCAATGATAAAACTCTCTCCGGGTTCCAGTTCGTCAAAATGTTTAAAAATTGTAGGATGTTTGTGACGTGGTTCGATTTTGGTGACATCAAGGGTTTGTACAGTTACCATTTTATTAATTTTTTGATATGAAATATTTATAATAGGATGAATTTGTCTTAATTTATAATAAAAAAATTATTCCCTTTTCAGGAGTAATTTTTCATTCTGAGGAGATTTGAACTGATCCAAAGTCGTTTTTCCGTAAATATCATACAGTTTATTTCTGGCCTCTTTGTATTCATTGTGAATAGGGCAGGGATTCTCCTCAGAACAGGAAGCCAATCCAAGTCCACAACCTTCGAACATTTTATTACCGTC
>JADMKO010000036.1:0-4790 GCA_015478785.1 Chryseobacterium sp.
CACCGGTTTTTCTGTCGCTATGGTTTCCATTGTAAAAGGTTACGACTGCGTTCTGGCCGTCAGCGATAAAACGAAACCCGAAAAAATAGCTTATTTAAAAGCTCTGGGTGCGAAAGTTTATATCTGTCCTGCCAATGTTCCTGCAGACGATCCCAGATCTTATTACGAAGTCGCCAAAAGAATTGCACGCGAAACCCCGAACTCCATTTACATCAATCAATATTTTAATGAACTGAATATTGATGCCCATTACCTGACTACCGGCCCTGAAATCTGGGAACAAACCGAAGGCAAAATCACGCATCTTTTCGGCTGTACCGGAACCGGAGGAACGCTTTCCGGATCTGCCAAATTTTTGAAAGAGAAAAATCCAGATATTAAGATCATCGGTGTAGATGCAGACGGCTCTATCCTGAAAGGGTTTCATGAAACCGGAACCATCAATCCTTTGGATATTAAACCGTATCAAATAGAAGGAATGGGGAAAAATCTGATTCCTGCTGCCCTACTCTTTGATCAGGTTGATGAATTTGTTCGCGTGAACGATGAAATGTCTGCCTACAGAACCCGCGAAATCGCATTAAAGGAAGCCATTATGGGCGGATACACGAGTGGTGCCGTTACACAAGGTTTGCTTCAATATGCCAACTCGCACCCTATTTCTGAAAATGATGTTATTGTGCTGATTTATCCGGACCACGGCTCACGGTATATCACAAAAGTTTACAGCGATCAATGGATGGCGGAACAGGGTTTTGTTAATAACTGCGTCCACAATTATGATGAGGTTTTCGGAACCGAATATATAGATTAAAATACACAGCGTTCGCTTATAAAAGCCTTTTGTTCACAGCAAAAGGCTTTTTAGTTCGTTCAAAAATAGTTAACTTTGTTTTTTTATTTCAACCCTTAATACTTACTAAATTAATGTTAGACATATTTGACAGGATCAAAGAAAATCCGGGGCCTCTCGGACAGTTTGCAGATTACGCTGAAGGTTATTTTATATTTCCCAGACTGGAAGGTCCCATCGGACCCAGAATGACATTTCAGGGACGGGAAGTTATTTTCTGGAGTGCCAATGATTATCTGGGATTCTGTAACCACCCGGAAGTAAAAAAGGCCGATGCAGAAGCAGCAGCCGAATACGGAATGTTCTATCCTATGGGAGCCAGAGCAATGTCCGGAGAAACTGATCAGCATCTTGAACTGGAAAGGCAACTTGCAGATTTTGTGCAAAAAGAATCCTGTTATCTTCTCAATTTCGGTTATCAAGGAATGGTTTCAACCATTGACGCACTTGTTTCCAGACATGATGTCATCGTTTACGATTCCGATTCCCATGCCTGTATTGTGGATGGTGTACGATTGCATGTAGGAAAAAGTTTTACTTTCAAGCATAATGATATCGCCAGCCTGAAGAAAAATCTGGAAAGAGCCACGAAAGTTGCCGAGGAAAATGGTGGCGGTGTTCTGGTAATTACTGAAGGAGTTTTCGGGATGAGGGGTATGCAGGGAAAACTGAAAGAAATTTGCGAACTGAAAAAAGATTTCAAATTCCGTCTATTGGTAGATGATGCTCACGGTTTCGGAACCTTAGGAAAAACCGGTGCGGGGGCAGGTGAAGAACAGGGTTGCCAGGATGAAATTGATGTTTATTTTTCCACTTTCGCCAAATCTATGGCCGGTTTCGGAGCGTTCATTGCCGGAGATAAAGAAATTATCAGGTATTTAAAATTTAACCTTCGTTCTCAGATTTTTGCCAAGTCGCTCACCATGCCTATGGTAATTGGCGGATTAAAACGGCTGGAACTTCTCAGAAGTAAGCCAGAAATAAAAGCCAAACTTTGGGAAAATGTAAATAAACTGCAAAACGGATTAAAGGAAAGAGGATTTAATCTTGGAAATACCAATACCTGCGTAACTCCTGTGATGATGCAGGGATCACCGGTAGAAGCTACCCTTCTGGTAAAAGATCTGAGAGAAAATTACGGAATTTTCACCTCTGTTGTGGTGTATCCTGTCATTCCAAAAGGAATGATCCTTTTACGTCTCATTCCTACAGCTTCGCATTCCGACGCTGAAATCAACGAAACTCTGGAAGCTTTTGGCGCCATTCACGACAAACTGGTGAACGGATATTATAAAGCCGAAGCAGAGAAATTACTTGAAGAACAGCAACTGAGTTTTAAACCTATTTAATTTATACAAAATATAAATTTTAAGCCGTTTGAGACTCAGTTTCAAACGGTTTTTTTTAACACCAAAAAATTAAAAAATATGAGTCAGCTAATTATTAACAAAAACGATTACAGCCGTATTCATCATTGTATTACTACGGCTAAGCAAAATAACAGCATTAAAAAAGAGGAAGCTGAAAAGCTGGTTTCCGAACTGAAAAATGCCCAACTGGTAGAGCCCAAAGATATTCCGGGAGATGTAGTGACGATGAATTCTGTGGTGAAAATCCATTTTCAAAACAACAAACAACAGATGGAATTCACGCTCGTTTATCCGAAAGATGCCAATGTAAAAGAAAGAAAAATTTCTATTTTCTCCGCCGTTGCTTGTGCACTGATCGGGTATCGCGTCGGCGATGAAATCGAATGGCAACTTCCTGCGGGAATGACCAAAATCGTGATCGACGAAATCACGTATCAGCCTGAAGCAGCAGGCGATCTGGACGCATAATCAAAACTGAGGCAGCCCCAAAAAGGCTGTCTTTTTTTATCAAAGCAATACAGTTTTCCTATATTTGTAAATATTTGATCCGATCTATGAGAACACCCGACAGCCTGAATCAGGTCGCTTTATTTCATCAAAATTTTAATGTTCCCGTTTTAGAAACGCCGCAGATTCCTTCAAAAGAGCGCTGCGAACTACGAATTGTACTTCTTCAGGAAGAACTGAACGAACTGAAACAAGCTATTGAAGAAAAAAACCTCACTGCGGTTGCCGATGCTCTCTGCGATTTGCAGTATGTGCTGAGCGGTGCCGTACTGGAATTCGGTTTAGGCAAAAAATTTGCTACACTCTTCGATGAAGTTCAGCGCTCCAATATGTCGAAAGCATGCACAGACGAAAAACAGGCTCAGGAAACCACTGAATTTTATAAAATAAAAGGTGAAGACTGTTTTTATAAAAAATCAGGAACTCATTATCATGTATATCGTGTTGCAGATAACAAAGTTTTGAAGAATAAATATTATTCACCGGCAGATTTACAAACGATTATCGAACAAAAAGATGAAGAATAAATTAACAAAAATAATGATCGCAGCGGGAGTAGTTGCGATACAACCTGCCATGGCACAGGAAACACCAAATAAAGAAACCACTCAACCAAAAAACAATATGCTTATAGGAATTCACACTTCAGACGAATTTGAAAAAGCGCCTTACAGCGACTGGTATCAGAAGGAATATGCAGAATACACCCCGGATAAAGCTTCCATAGAAGCCTTGAAAGGAACACAACTAAACCAATCCCGACTGACGGTTTTTCTCGGAACCTGGTGCGGTGACAGCCATCGCGAATTTCCCAGATTTATGAAAATACTTCATGCTCTGGATTTTCCGGAAGATCAGCTCACGATCTATGCTTTGGACCGCAATAAACAGTCGCCGGATGGTGATGAAAAGAAATTCAATATCCTGAGAGTTCCTACTTTTATCATTCATCAGGACGACCGCGAAATCGGAAGAATTATTGAATATCCACAATCCGGATGGCTGGAGAAAGATCTTTTGGAAATCCTGAACCGCACTCCATAATCCGAAATGATATTGAAAAATAGAAATACGATAACGGGCCTCATCATTGGTATTGTGCTGATGCTACTGCTTTTTTGGGCCGTTAAAAAATGCAGTTCACCTGATGAACCTTCGGTAAGAAATGACTATTATATTCTGAAAAATCAGATTACCAGGATGAATAAAATGGTGGTTGTAGAACAGGATTTTTCTGCGCTTCAGAAAACCAAACTTGCTTATGAAATTTTCGGCAAACAGGTATCTGAAAATGAGATTCTTACTTTAACACAAACGAATGCTCAGGTTACCTACGACCTCAATAAAATGGTACTGGAAGTAGATTCTGTCAACCGGAAACTCATTATCCAGGAACTTCCTTCACCCGAAATCCGGATAACGCCGTCGGTTGAAATACAGTCGATGGACGATTCATTTTTGAACAGAATTAAAGAAGATCAGATTAAGAAAGTGACTGCTTCTGCCAAAGCCGACGCACAAAAGAGGGTGAATCGGGCCCAGCTTCAGCAACAAGGCCGCGAACAGCTGATGCAAAATCTAAATACCATATTTGTACTTGCTAAAGCACTGGATTACACCATTGAGGACAATACAAAAATGATCGATGTATCGAAATTATAAATCAAAAAAATCCCGGAAATTGAAATCCAGGATTTTGATTTTATGAAGAGCCTGGCTAATTAATTAGCCGCACTTCGAGCTTCCACAACTTTTACAGGTCAGGCAACCTTCCTGATACATCACTTGCTCTGAACCACAGTTGGAGCATTTTCCTGCTGCATTGGTTCCGTCGGGAATATAACGCTTCAAAGCACGCGCAACTCCGGCCTTCCAGTTGTTGATGGATTCCAGATTCAATTCCATACGATTCACAAGTTCCACTACATTTTCCAAAGGCATTCCGTGTCTTAAAGTCCCGGAAATCAGTTTTGCATAATTCCAGAATTCAGGATCGAATTTGTGCGACAAACCTTCAATCGTGGTTTTATATCCTCTTAAATTCTTAAATTGGAAATCAT
>JADMKO010000036.1:4800-5993 GCA_015478785.1 Chryseobacterium sp.
CGCGGTTTTTGATAATCAGTCCGTCGTTCACCCATCTTGGCAGCGTAATACCTTCCTCATCATCCGCCAAACCGGTGAAAATTTCATAGGGACGTCCATCAATCAGACCAACAAAAGCAATCCATTTTTCTTTGTTATTTTGAAATCTGACGACTTCGGCTTCCAGAACATGCGGCCTTTTGGTAGGGAATGTGCTGTGCAGTTTCACTCCTTCTTTATCTTCTTTTTTGTCGTCAGTTGCCACCAGAACTCCGGAGCGCGAACCATCTCGGTAAACGGTAACGCCTTTGCACCCCACTTCCCAGGCTTTTAAATAAAGTTCGTTGACCAGTTCTTCTGTCGCATCATTGGGAATATTGATCGTTACAGAGATAGAATGATCCACCCATTTTTGAATTGCGCCCTGCATTTCAACTTTACTCAGCCAGTCTACATCGTTGGAAGTTGCTTTGTAGTACGGAGATTTTTCGATAAGTCCATTAATTTCTTCCTGAGAATAATTTTTATCTGTATCAAAACCATTGGCAGCCATCCAGGTTTTAAAATGGTGATGAAAAACGATGTATTCTTCCCAAGAATCGCCGACTTCATCCACGAAATCCACCCGTACGTCTTTGTCATTCGGATTTACTTTTCTTCTTCTTTTATAAACCGGAAGGAACACCGGCTCAATTCCGGAGGTCGTTTGTGACATGAGCGAAGTACTTCCTGTAGGAGCAATCGTAAGCAAGGCTATATTTCTTCGGCCGTGTTGCTGCATCAATTTATACAGTTCCGGATCTTCATTTTTCAAACGAAGAATAAACGGATTTTCTGCTTCTTTTTTACTATCATAAACTTCGAAAGCACCTCTTTCCATCGCCAATTTCACGGAGGAGCGGTAAGCTTCCAAGGCCAAAGTTTTATGAACTTCCACGGAAAAATCAACGGCTTCCTTGCTTCCGTATCTTAAACCCAGTGCGGCCAACATATCTCCTTCAGCCGTTATGCCCACTCCTGTTCTTCTGCCCTGAAGTGTTTTTTTGCGGATTTTAAGCCAAAGATGATATTCAGTTCCTTTTATTTCATCACTTTCCGGGTCGGATTCAATTTTGCGAAGAATAGTATCAATTTTCTCCACCTCTAAATCAATAATATCATCCATCATCCGCTGTGCGTAAGCCACATGTTGTTTGAAAAGATCAAAATTGAAT
>JADMKO010000037.1 GCA_015478785.1 Chryseobacterium sp.
CCAATGAAGATGGCGACATTGAAAAAGAAGACATCAGCTACAATCGTCAGGATTTCTGGGAAACGACCAGCAACAAACAGCTGAACTTTTTGCAGCACATTAAATCTTTAATGAAGATTGATGGTGAAGCAGCAGTTGTTTTACCTGACAATGTTTTGTTTGAAGGCGGGGCCGGAGAAGAAATAAGAAAGCAATTATTAAAAACTACCGAGCTTCATACGATTCTGCGCTTGCCCACAGGGATATTTTATGCCAATGGAGTAAAGGCAAATGTTCTGTTCTTCAATAACAAACCCGCCAGCAAAGACGCGTGGACAAAAGAAGTCTGGATTTATGATTACAGAACCAACGTTCATCATACGCTAAAGAAAAAACCATTGTCAGAATCTGATTTATCAGATTTTGTGGAATGCTACAATTCTACAAACATTCACAAACGTAAAGAAACGTGGAGCGAAGAAAACCCAGACGGCCGCTGGAGAAAATACACGTACGAAGAAATTATTGCAAGAGATAAAACCAGTCTCGATATCTTCTGGGTAAAAGACCAAAGCTTAACCGATTTGGACAATCTGCCTGACCCTGATGTTTTAGCATTGGAGATTATTGATAATATTGAAGCAGGACTTGCCAGTTTCAGAGAAATTGTGAGTGAATTGGAGAAGAGTGAAGAGATTAAATAAAAATAATTGATTTATTATTCAAAAAAGATCCATAACTTGGAATTTTTGCAGAGGCTATTTATGCGTTTTTACCTTCTGTAATTGGTTCCGCCATTACAGAATATAAGAGTTTTAATAAAACAGAGTAACATTTGTAAACGCGCTGTATGGAGGATATTTATAATGGCAGTAATGACTATTATCCAGATTCGATAGGTAAATTGAACTATCCAGATGATACTGAAGATTATTGGAAAAATTTTAGAAATGATGTCTGCAAGGTCAAAGAAAAAAGCGAGGACGATTTCGAAAAATATCTTAATATTTTCGGTAGTGGCGGATTTCTTGTTGGTTTAACTATTCTCGGTATGCTAATCGAAAAATCGATTGTTTTCAGGTATCAGGGGATGCTAGTAATAGGGACTTTTTTATTTTTAACATGCCTATTAGCAAATCTCTTTTCTCATTATCTAGCAATAAGAAGTAATAATAAAACAATTTTTGATATTGATTCTCAAAACAAACAATTATGGCTAAACTTTAAACAAAGAAATCGAAATATCACATATTTTAATTTCATATCCTTGATAGCAATTATTTTGGGAACACTTTTAATAACTATGTTTCTAACACTAAATTTAAACACAATGGCAGAGAAAAATCAAAAACCTCAGAGTCCTCCTAAAACAACTCAGGAAGATCCACAGCGGTCGCACGACCAGAAAGGGCGTTTAGCACCACAGCCCGCAGTAATAAAACCTCCTAAAACGAAATAATATGAGTAAAAAAATAATCAAACCAATTAAACCGCATAGTTCCTCAATGTCTAATCCGATTGGGAAAATTTCTACCGGCAGAATTACTGTAGCTCCTACTAATATTAAGCCTCCAAAGACAAAGTAAAATCTTAATTATGACAATAGAAGTTTTCCGCTGTATAAAAGTCGGGGATATTGCACAAGAATTTTCTTAATCTCCCATAGTATTCCAATGAGCGATAATTTGGTTAATGGAAATATCATCCTTACCCAAATTGTAATTAAAAAACCCCTGCGCCTCTTAGCTCAGGGGTCTATTTCATAAAAAGTTTCAGTTTACAGTCGCTCCGGGATCAGTTCCTCTTCTTCGGCACCGTAAAGGTAGCGTTCCTTGCTGTCGTCCAGTTCGTCCATCCAGTCGGTGTGGTGTGCTGCGGCCATGGTTCCGGTCACTGCACTTTGGAAGGTTTTGTCGCGGTAGGTGAGGATGTTTTCTTCTTTATCCTGTAGCCATTCTTTAAACATGGTGGCAATCTTGTCCAGATTGAAGCGCGGATAATCGGTGAGCGACAGCAGGTCTTCGATGTAGTCCGTCTGGAAATCAACATCATCAAAACTGTGTTGCAGCTTGCTGTTCCTGTCGAGCCAGTAATCGATGTCCACTCGCCTTTCGCCCTCAGAAGGAAGCTCCAGGTGCTCCATCATAAAATCGCGGGCCAGCCATGCCTGAGCATCAAACATGTTGAAGGTGTAGTATTGGTCCTGCATTCCCAGATAAATCAACTGCGGCAGATCGTTAAAAAACACTCCTTTGTACAGATTGTCAGGGTACAGGTTGTTTTTGGTTTTCAGGCGAAGTTCGTCCGGCAGAAACGGAAATTTATGCTGATAACCGGTACACATGATCACCGCATCATAATCTTCACTGCTGCCGTCTTTGAAATACGCTGTATCTCCATCGAAATGCGTCACCAGCGGAACTTCCTTGATGCCCTGCGGCCAGTCGTGACCAATGGGATTACTCCGGTAGCTCAGCGTTACGGATGCCGCTCCGTGTTTGTAGCATTGAATTCCGATATCTTCCGCGGAATAGCTGCTTCCGATCAGTAAGATGTTCCGGTCTTTAAACTGGTCTGCACCTCTGAAGTCATGCGCGTGCATCACATTCCCGCTAAAGGTTTCGATCCCTTTAAAATATGGCATGTTAGGGGTGGAGAAATGGCCGGAAGCCACCACCAGATAGTCGAACTCCTCGGAATAGGTTTTATTGATCTTCAGGTCGTCCAGAACGACGGTGAATTTTTTTGTGTTTTCATCATAACTTACCCAGCGCACTGTCGTATTAAAACGGATGTATTCGCGGGCGTTGCTTTTTTTAATCCGTCCTTCGATATAATCAAAAAGTACGGGTCGCGGTGGATAGGAGGATATTGGTTTCTCAAAATGATCATCAAAAGAATAATCGGAAAATTCAAGGCATTCCTTCGGCCCGTTAGACCACAGATATTTGTACATACTTCCGTGAATGGGTTCGCCGTATTTCCCTACCCCGGTTCTCCAGGAATAGTTCCACATGCCGCCCCAGTTGCTCTGTTTTTCAAAACAAACGATCTCGGGTATATTTTCTCCGCGTTCTTTCAGCGCTTCGAAAGCACGGATTTGTGCCAGTCCGCTGGGTCCTGCACCAATAATACCAATACGTTTGTTCTGTAAATTTTCTTTGTTGTCCATGTAAAATATTTAAAAATTAAATAGGAACCCACTTCAAAAAGTGCGTCCTTTCCGTAAAATATGTGCTTGTAAAATGCTCTGCACAGGGCAGAAGATGAGCGTCAACTCAAAACCGGATTTAATTAATACCATTAATTAAAGAATTCATCCGGCATGCGATATCGTAAGCAGTTTTGCTAAGATACGGAATTATTTCTGCAATGGAAAATCAACGGTTCCCGAAGCTGGTCATCAGCATATATTTTTTTGTGTGTAAATCCTGTGTTTTTAGGTTGAAATGAACAGAAATAATGATGAGCAGAATAGCATTACCCATTAAAAAGGCGGAATTATTCGAGTCTTGTCGCACTCACAAATCCTTCAACGCCTTTGTCGGTTTTGATGTGAAACCATTCGCCATCGCCGGCCAGAACCACCACCGTTGTTTTCTGGTCCAATGAACCGAGGGTTTCATACTGCGTTCCGGGCCCTGCTCTCAGATTGGAACCTGCTTTAACCGACTTTCCACCGGAGATCACAGATTTTCTATAAACTGGAACCGCACGTTGGCGCACATAAGGATAGGGATCCACAGCTCCACCTCTCGTGTAAATGCCAAAATGCAGATGAGGAGCACCTCCTTCGGCGTTTCCGGTGCTGCCAACGAGCCCGAGGGTATCACCGGTATTCACCTTTGTGCCGCCCTGCACCACAATGCTGTCGAGATGCGCATAATAGATCGAATTTCCAAGAAGTCCGTCGCGCTGCCAAACCTGTTTGCCGCCCAGTCCCGAATTTCCGGTACGCGTAATATAACCGTTGGTGACCGCCACAACGGGTGTGCCTCTGCGGGCGAATATATCGATGCCTTCGTGGCTCCTGCCTCCGCCGTCACGGCTGGCACCCCAAAAACTCTGCACATCCCGGTTGCCTTTTCCCGCCACCGGAAATCCCAGTGAGGGCTGCGTGTAGATTTTGAATGTAAAGCTTCCCTGATATTCGATTTCAGGCTGAATGATCACTTTATGAATTCCACTGTTTTCGGTGAAGCGGCTGAAGCGACCACTCTTCAGAAGTTCGGTCTTGGATGGTTCTGCTGTGGAAGATTGTTCATAGACATCGATTAATATCAGGGTTTCCGGATCTTCCGATTCGGCCTCAATCATTAACTGATCTCCTTTCTTTAATTCAATGAAATAGCCCAGCGCATACAGTCCGTTTTCCGGAACAGAAGCGGAATGTCCGTCTGCGATGGTGAGGTTATTCTGGGTGGCGGAACTGAATTCTGTTTTCCATCGGGTCATCAGGCTATCGGATCCCTTGAAACCACGCTCATATTTTGCACGCTCGGAAGTATCGAATAGGTTTTTTACAAATCCGTCGCAGGATACCACAGTGAGTAAGATGATGACAAAGAAAAAAGCATTTTTACACCTGAACATGACCATTTATAAGCAAAGATGTTGCCGCACAGCTCCTGTCCGCACAGTTCTTTAAGTCGGATCACCGTTTCCCGCAGTCTGATGCCTACCCATCTCGGTTCGAAACCAAAATATCATTCTGACCATTTCACTGCCGCATATTTCCGGTGGGTTCGGGTCCGCTCCGCCACCGATTTAATACATCTTTTTTTCCTGGATCACATCAGTTTTCTTCAACCGATATGGTTTTTGTTATATTTGGATTTCTATTGACAAATTGCGCGAGGTTTCCTCTGCAATGAACCAGCAGTTCAAAATGAGTCAGTCCCAAACCCATCGATCATGAAAAAATCAGTCTTAGATCAGTTAATTCAATTACGCCGACAAATCCATCAACATCCGGAAATTTCCGGAGAAGAAGTCAACACCGCTGCGGCAGTGGTGGCATTTTTTAAAGATTTAAAATATTCTCATATTGAAACAAAGGTGGGCGGAACAGGTGTACTGGTCACTTTTGATTCAGGAAAACCCGGGAAATCACTTTTGTTCAGAGCAGAATTAGACGGTTTGCCCATTCAGGAGGAAAGTGATCTATCCTATAAATCCGTCTATGAAGGAAAGGGACATCAGTGTGGACACGACGGACACTTAACAATCTTAGCCGGTGTCGGAGCTTGGCTGTCTGAAAACCCTCCGAAAAACGGAAAAGTACATCTGATCTTTCAACCGGCGGAAGAGAACGGGGAAGGGGCCAAAGCCGTCATGAATGATGAGCGGTTCAAAGGCTTGAAATTTGATGAGGTCTATGCCTTACACAATCTGCCGGGCTATCCTTTAGGGCAGATTGTCGTAAAGGAAAACTCGTTTACCGCAGCAGTGAACAGCATCATCATTAAAATAAAAGGGAAAACTTCTCATGCGGCTGAACCTGAAAAAGGACTGAATCCATCATTAGCCGTTGCGGAAATCCTGAACGGACTGGAAACCTTTCAGAATAATAATCCCAAATTAACAGATTTCAGACTGATTACACCGGTGTATGTAACCATGGGCAGTCAGGATTACGGGATATCCGCTGGTGATGCTGAAATTCATTTAACGCTGAGAAGCTGGACGAATGAAGGATTGGCGGAGTTAGAGCGTAACGTTATTCAATTGGCAAAAGAAGTTTGTACAAAACATCATTTAATTTTTGATCATGAGTTTTTGGCCCATTTCTACGCGAATGAAAATGATAAATTATGTGTCGATGCAGTCAGAAATGCAGCGGAAGCAGCAGCGCTGGATATTTTGGAACAGTCTTTTCCTTTCAAGTGGGGTGAGGATTTCGGAATGATGACGACAGAATTTAAGGGCTGTATGTTTGGACTGGGTTCAGGAGAACATCAGCCTGCGCTTCATAATCCGGATTATGATTTTCCTGATGAATTAATTCCTA
>JADMKO010000038.1 GCA_015478785.1 Chryseobacterium sp.
ACCGGACAGTTTGAAAGAACATTGGTAATTGCCGATGAAGGAAGTTACGTTTCCTATCTGGAAGGTTGTACAGCACCTGCAAGAGACGAAAACCAACTGCACGCAGCCGTTGTGGAACTGATTGCAATGGACGGTGCCGAAATAAAATATTCTACAGTTCAGAACTGGTTTCCCGGCGACAGCGAAGGGAAAGGCGGGGTTTATAACTTCGTGACCAAAAGAGGTATATGTGAAAGAAACGCAAAAATTTCCTGGACTCAAGTGGAAACAGGATCTGCGGTAACCTGGAAATATCCAAGTTGTATTCTGAAAGGCGATAATTCAATTGGAGAATTTTATTCCATCGCGGTAACCAATAATCATCAGTATGCAGACACCGGAACCAAAATGATTCACATCGGGAAAAATACCCGTTCCACCATTATTTCCAAAGGAATTTCTGCCGGAAAATCCAATAATTCTTACCGCGGATTGGTAAAAGTAATGCCGACGGCGAAAGGTGCAAGAAATTTTTCACAATGCGACTCGCTTCTGATGGGAAATGAATGTGGTGCACACACTTTTCCTTATATCGAAATAAAAGATCCGACAGCACAGTTGGAACATGAAGCCACCACATCTAAAATTGGTGAAGACCAGATTTTCTATTGCAACCAACGCGGAATTGATACCGAAAAAGCCATCGCACTTATTGTAAATGGCTTTAGTAAAGAAGTTCTGAATAAACTGCCAATGGAGTTTGCCATCGAAGCTCAAAAATTGCTGGAAATTTCTCTGGAAGGTTCAGTAGGATAAATTTAAATACGTAAAAACGGTATTACTTTGATAAGCGAAGCGGCTTTGTGTTCCCTGAAAACAACACGAAATTTTAAAAACCCTTTGTTTATCCTTGAGATAAAAAATAAAAACAATGCTTAAAATCAACAACCTACACGCTCAAATCGAAGAAGGCGTAGAAATTTTAAAAGGAATTAATCTTGAAATAAAACCCGGCGAAGTACACGCCATCATGGGCCCGAACGGTGCCGGAAAATCCACGCTTTCTTCTGTGATTGCAGGGAAAGAAGATTACGAAGTTACCCAAGGAGAAATTATTTTTGAAGGCGAAAACATTGTGGAAGATGCTCCGGAAGAAAGGGCACATAAAGGGCTTTTTCTTTCGTTTCAGTATCCCGTGGAAATTCCGGGCGTTACTGTTACCAATTTTATAAAAGCCGCCATTAACGAAAACAGAAAAGCAAAAGGCCTTTCCGATATGCCTGCGAAAGAGCTTTTGGCATTGGTGCGAGAAAATGCTGAAAAATTGAGTATCAGAAAAGATTTTCTAGGACGTTCCCTCAATGAAGGATTTTCAGGAGGTGAAAAAAAGAGAAATGAAATCTTTCAAATGCTAATGCTGAATCCCAAATTGGCGATGTTGGATGAAACGGATTCCGGACTGGACATTGATGCATTAAGAATTGTAGCCGATGGTGTAAATTCTTTCCGGAATGAAGGAAACGCCGTGTTGCTCATCACCCATTATCAAAGACTTCTGGATTATATTAAGCCCGATTATGTACACGTGCTGGCAGATGGGAAAATCATCAAAACGGGAGATAAATCTCTGGCTCTGGAACTGGAAGAAAAAGGGTACGATTGGCTTTTGAATTAATGGCAACTTGAATTATTTCAAAATAAAGTTGGCTTAAATATTAAAAAGAGGATATAACGAAATGTTGAACGAACAAATTATAAACAATCATCATACTTTTTTGAAAACCCTGGAACACAGTTTCCTGGACGGCGAAAGAATATCTGCCCTCCAAAAATTTGCGGAAATGGGTTTTCCTACCAAAAAAGATGAAGAATATAAATACACTTCCCTGAAAGAAATTACCGAAAAACAATATAATTTCTTTCCTTCTGAAGAACATACCATAACGCAGGAACAACTGGACGAACTGCATCTGGGAGAGGAAAACTTTGAATGGATCACGTTTGTTAACGGAAAATTGCGCAAGGATTTGTCCAATATTTCTATAGAAAATGTGGAACTGCTTTCTTTTCGGCATGCGCTGAACAGCCCTGTTCACAGAGAAGTTTTTGATCAATATTATAATAAAATTTCTCAAAAAGATCTCGCTTTCACACAGTTGAACATGGCGTACGCCAACACCGGATTTTTCATGAAAGTACCAAAAAATGTAGTGATCGAAAAACCGATTCACATTTTTTATATTTCTCAGAATCAGGACGGAAATACAATTTACAACACCCGAAATCTGCTTATTGTAGAAGAAGGTGCTAAGGTGGAAATCATTGAAAGCCATCATAATTTTGATGAAAGTTTCGTATTCACCAATTCTGTTACTGAAATTTTCACTTATCCAAATGCTAAATCAGACTGGCATAAAGTGCAGAACGACAGCGATACTTCTTTTCTTGTAGATCATACTTTTGCGCATCAGGAAAAAGACAGCCTTACTACGGTTAATACTTTTTCTTTCGGCGGAAAACTGGTAAGAAACAACCTCGATTTTATCCAGAATGGTTCCAATATCAATTCCTTCATGAACGGAATTACGATTATTGGAAATCAGCAATTGGTGGATCATCACACGGCTGTTCATCATAATCAGCCTCATTGTGAGAGCTATCAGAACTATAAAGGAATTTTCAAAGATTCTTCGAAAGGGGTTTTCAATGGGAAAATATTTGTAAATAAAATTGCCCAGAAAACCAATGCTTATCAGCAGAATAACAACATTCTTCTCAATGAAGGAGCCAGCATTGATACCAAACCTCAACTTGAAATTTTCGCAGATGATGTGAAATGTTCCCACGGTTGTACGGTGGGACAACTGAATAAAGAAGCAATGTTTTATTTCCGGACAAGAGGAATTTCCGAAAAGGAAGCGCAGGCTTTGTTGCTATACGCTTTCGCCAATGATGCGATGCAGAATATTGATATTGAGCCGCTGCGAATAAAAATCTCCAAACTTCTTGCAGAAAAACTGGAAGTCAGTATGGAATTTTAAAATAATAAGAACGCCCGTTTCAGCATTGAAGCGGGTTTTTTTACGGGACAACATAAGGTTTTATTGCTTTTTTCTTACTTTCGGCTTCTTTTTTCACACCCAGATTATATGAGAATCCAATACCGAGTGTTTGTTTTCTTTGCAAAGCCCGGATCTGATCATGATCGTAACTTAAATCCAACGTGACCAGTGTGGAAATAAATTTATTGAATCTCAGTGTTAATGCACCTTTGTAAGCAATGTCAACTCTTTCAGCATGTTCGACATAATTGCTGAATAAATTCACCTGATTGTCAAACACAATATCTTTATAAATTTTCAAACGGTAAATAACGTTCAGCATCGCTCCCAGTTCTTGTCGGAAAGATTGGCCGTCTCTCTCTAAACCGTATTTTCCTGCTTTCTGAAGCATAGGATCCATAACAAAAGTAAATTTTCCGTTCACAGGCCTGAAGATCACCTGAAAATTTTCGTTCGGATTGTATGAAAGCCCGACACCCGCATTCACATAACCGGGCGCTAAAAAATTAGAAATTCTGTCGTAATAAGAAGGCTCGGGAGTTTCGGTATAATTGAATCCCGGAGCAAATTGCGAAACGAATTTGAATCCTGAAGAAATATAGAAATTTTTTCCTACGTCGTATCCGTAGTTCAGCGCGAGATTAATATAATCTTCCGTTTTCCGGCTTGCCTGGCCTTCCGAAGCGATCCATCCGTATTTCAATTCGAGAATATTTTCCAGAAAATGTTTCTTATTCCGATAGCTCAAATTGTAATTTATTTTGCCTAGAACTCCAATATTATTAATTCCGCCGGAATACCAATTGGAAAAAGAAGCCTGATTGAACACTACATTATTCTGCCCGTGGAAATACCATTTTTTTGATTCCTTAAAATGATTGAGACTGAACGGCGTAATGGGAAGTTCCTGCGATGGTTCCGGCAACTGAATGGTCGAAGGAAGAAAAATAGTATCCTGAAATTTTGTCGGAACATCCTCTATTGCAGGTTTGGCGAGACTGTCAAGGTTTAGTGAAACGGCTTTCCAGCGTTGGTGATTAATGGAATCCAGAATCTCACGGTTTGTTTTTTCATCTTGAGAAAAAATGTACACTGAAACTACAGAAAATAATACTAAAAAAATCCTTTTCATCATGCTGATCTAAAACTTTTGCAAAAATAAGGCTTATGATTGAAATGATTTTCCCCAAATACAAATACCGAACATTTTGTCTGAGAAACTCATTTTTAATTCAAATTTATTCGCCAAATTTACCTTATTAATGGTTTGGCTTCTGTTTTGAAAAACTACCGCTATGCAGAAATACCAGATTTCCCCGAAAGCCGTCTTGTATCCGCTTCTCATGATTGCTATGATGTGGACAACCTACTACTTTCAGGTTCATGGATTTTTTGGGAATTGTGCCGGAGCGATTATTCCGCTGGTTCCTGCAGGGTTAAAGGGTGTCATTTTTTCCCCTTTTTTGCATGGTGATATGGGTCATTTGGTGGCAAATTCTTTTCCAATCGCAGTGCTGATGTTCCTGTTGTTTCAGTTTTATCCGGTTTTTGCCAACAGAATTTTTATTTTCGGGTGGTTGTTCACAGGCCTTCTGGTTTGGCTGCTTCCGCCGATTGATATTTTTACAGGGCAATATATGTATACCTGTACCATCGGTGCCAGCGGCGTGGTGTACGTTCTGGCTTTTTTTCTTTTTTTCAGTGGCGTATTTCAGTGGAATATGAAACTGCTCACGGTTTCCCTTTTGGTAGCCATGTATTACGGGAGTTTGATATGGGGAGTTTTGCCGGAAGAGTTATTTTCCACACTCGATGAACCCAGTAAAATTTCCTGGCAATCTCATCTTTCGGGTGCCGTTATCGGTACTGCTCTGGCATTTTTCTTTAAAAACAAAGGCGAGAAGAAAAGGAAGTTTATTTGGGAGTTTCCCAATTATTACAATGAAAAAGATGATGAATTGTGGATGCAGTACCGCGAAAAACATCCCGATGATTTTGAAGATTCTTCACCCAGAAAGAAAGATGAAGTTTGGGAACGTCTTGAAGAACTGAGAAAAAAAGACGAATAATTTTCTATCTTTGGATAAATTAGCTTTCCATGTTTACTGATGAACATCTCTATTCCATTGCGTTAAGAAAATGCAGCCAAATCGGTGATATTAATTTTTATAAACTCGTGAGTGCAGTGGGTTCTGCGAAGGAAGTGTGGGGATTCCCAAAAAAAGATCTTGCTGCTATTATAGGAATTGGTGCTAAGACGATCTACGATATTGGAAATGCTGAATCTATCGAATTTGCAGAAAACGAACTTAAATTTTGTGAAGAACAGCAGATCAAAATCAATCTCCGGCATCTTGGAGATCTTCCAAATTTACTTAATGAGTGCGAAGATGCGCCTGCCATTTTATATCAGAAAGGAGAATTTAATAAAAAACTTACTCCGCTGAGCATCGTAGGGACACGAAATGTGACCCATTATGGAAAGAAGTTTCTTGAAGATTTCTTTGAAGAAATAAAAGACAGCCAACTCACATCAATAAGTGGTCTTGCTTTGGGTGTAGACACAGAAGTTCATCAGCAGTCATTGAAGCACAATATTCCTACAATTGCGGTACTTGCACATGGCTTTCATACGCTTTATCCTTCGAGAAATAAGAAAATGTCTGAAAAAATTCTGGAACAAAACGGCGTTCTGCTTTCGGAATTTAATTCGTCACAGAAACCGGATAGAGAAAATTTTATTCAACGAAACAGAATTATCGCCGGTCTTTCGGAAGCTACCGTGGTTGTGGAAACTGCTTTCGGAGGCGGTTCAGTCAGCACAGCAAATTTTGCTAACAATTACAACCGGGAAGTGTACGCATTGCCAGGAAAAATTACCGACAAATATAGCCAGGGATGCAATCAGCTTATTGCTCAGAATAAAGCAAGAACAATTTCATCTATCAAAGATCTGATTGAGGAGTTAGATATTGATAAGCCAAAATCTAAAGTCGGAGAGCTTTTTCCCTATTCAGATATCAAGGCAATGCTTTCGGAAAAGCAGCAGAAAATTTATGATATTTTGCAAAAATATGATTCACCTGTTGCTCTGGATGATATTGCTGAGCAATCCGGTTTTCCTTCACACAAGGCACTCCCTGTTTTATTAGAACTTGAACTTTCCGGTTTCATCAAAACTTTTTCAGGGAAACAGTTTCAAATTTCGTGATGGTTTTATAATAAATCACTGTTTTGTGAGGAATATTTTGTTTTTAATAATCTTATCGACTTTTTTGTGAATAAATACGAATAATCCCCCTAAAATTATTAAATATTCAATAAAAAGAAAAATAATCCTTGGAAGTCTTGAAAAAAAAACTAAATTTGTTGTAATCAACAACATCCACCTATGGAAGATTATAACATAGATCAAAAAATTCAGGATTTTATCGCCCAAGTAGAAGCGAAAAATCCTAACGAGCCTGAATTTCTACAAGCTGTAAAAGAAGTCGCTATTACCGTGATTCCGTTCATAGAAAGCCGAAAAGACTATCAGGGCATGAAGCTCCTAGAAAGAATGGCGGAAGCAGAAAGGATAATAATTTTCCGTGTTCCATGGGTAGATGACAAAGGCGAGATTCATGTCAACCGCGGTTTCAGAATTCAGATGAATTCTGCAATCGGGCCTTATAAAGGGGGAATCCGTTTTCATCCTACGGTGAATCTTTCCGTTTTGAAATTTTTAGCTTTTGAGCAGGTTTTTAAAAACTCTCTTACGACACTTCCGATGGGAGGTGGAAAAGGAGGTTCGGATTTTGATCCTCAAGGAAAATCGGATATGGAAGTTATGAGGTTTTGTCAGGCATTTATGACGGAACTATGTAAGCATATAGGCCCGGAAACAGACGTTCCGGCTGGAGACATTGGAGTAGGTGCAAGAGAAATCGGCTATTTATTCGGACAATACAAAAAAGTAAGAAATGAATTCTCCGGAGTACTCACAGGCAAAGGGCTTGCTTATGGCGGATCATTAATTCGTCCTGAAGCAACCGGCTATGGCGTAGTTTATTTTTGTGAACAAATGCTGAGCACAATCAACGAAAAAATAGAAGGTAAAGTGTTCGCTGTTTCCGGTTTTGGGAATGTAGCGTGGGGAGTTATTAAAAAAGTAAACGAATTGGGCGGGAAAGTGGTTACCATTTCCGGGCCTGATGGTTTTATTTATGATGAAACAGGAATTAGCGGCGAAAAAGTAGATTATTTATTGGAACTTAGATCTTCTGGCAACAATAGAGCTGAAGATTATATCAAAAAATATCCTGAAGCAAAATTTTTTGCCGGCAGAAGGCCTTGGGAAATAAAATGCGACGTGGCCATTCCTGCAGCTACGCAAAATGAACTCGACCTTGAAGATGCCGAAAAACTTGTTAAAAATGGATTGATTTGCATTACCGAAGCAGCAAATATGCCGTCGAATTTAGATGCGATCAATTATTTCCTTGAAAATAAAGTTCTTTTCAGTCCTGGTAAAGCTTCTAACGCAGGCGGTGTAGCCACTTCCGGCCTTGAAATGACTCAGAATTCTATTCGTTTAAACTGGACTTCCGAGGAAGTGGATGCCAGATTAAAAGAAATCATGGTAGGAATTCACAAGGCTTGCAGAAATTATGGCAAAGAAGAAGATGGCTATGTGAATTACGTAAAAGGAGCTAACATCGCCGGATTTGTAAAAGTAGCTGAAGCGATGCTGGCACAAGGTGTCGTTTAAAAATAACTCCAGATTTATTTCTGTTTTAATGAAAAAAAATGCCTCGATATCGGAGGCATTTTTATGTTATGATTTAATCTATTATTGGGCTTGTCGTTGTACAATGACAAACGCAGGAAAGTGGTCGCTATATCCACCTGTAAAGGTATCGCCGCTCCAAGAGCGGAAAGGATATCCTTTGAAATTTCCTTGTTTAGTAATCAGGTAGCGTGGCGCATACACTTCTGTTTTGTATACAGAATATTCTTTTCCAACAGTATCGGAAATCAAATTTTGAGAGACAATAATCTGATCAAATAAATTCGGGGCATCCCGATAAGCCAGAGAAGCAACGCCTCTTTTATAAAGTGGATACATTAAATTAAGATAAGGTTTTTCCGGGCTTAAATCTTTTGGAGTGTAAGCCGCTTGCAGGTGATCTTTCAAACTGCCGCTCACCGGATCATCGTTGAAATCTCCCATGGCAAACAGTTTTGTATTTGGGTTTTTAGAAAGAATTTCATCCATTTCTTTTTTCAGAACAACGGCTGCTGCATTTCTTTTCGGTGCAGAAGCTGCTTCACCACCACTTCTGGAAGGCCAGTGGTTTACAAAAAATGCCACTCTTTCATTATCCAGATAGCCGATCACCACCAGAATATCTCGTGTGTAGGATCTTTTTCCGTCGGAATTAAAAATAGGAACTTCCTTTTTATAAGATGAGGTTGGGGTGAATCTTCTTTTCTGGTAAATAAGCCCGACATCTACGCCACGGTAATCGTAAGAATTGTAATGAATAATACCGTAATCGTGTCTTGCAAGAGACGGTTGCTTGATAAGGTCTTCAATCACCTGGCGGTTTTCCACTTCAAGAAGTCCTACAACGGCCGGAGCAGTATTGGTATATTGTACTCCTAATTCTGAAATAACGCGGGCAGAATTCTCGAGTTTTTTCTTATAAACACTCGTGTTGTAATTTTTTGCGCTTTTGGGAGTAAACTCTTCAGACTGGCCTTGGCGTCTGACCACTTTTTTGCCAATCAGAGCTTCATTATTCCATGGCCCGAAATATTCTTCCGTAACTTCTAAAAAAGGAATAGAATCCACAGGGATGCTTCGGTGAAATGCAGAATTAGTGATGCTTTTGGTGCCGTCTATATAATCCGCAGACTGTATAGTGTCCCAAAGATTTTCAACATTCATAAAGCCGATAGTGGCTACTTTCCGCAGTTGACGGTCTTGGGAAAAACCCATGAAAAAAACAGAAAGCGATAGTACAATAAATAATTTTTTCATTTTCATTAAATATTCTTTTGCAAAAGTAATTCAAATTTAAATAAGCGCAATTTTAATAATTAGTAATTTTATAGGACAGAAAATATAATCAATCTGGTCTTAGATGCTGATCAATATCACATGTTAAAAATAATTAACTCAAAAAGATAAAATATTTAGAAATAAGGCGTAAATTTGTGCCCCACCTTTAAATAGCTGGAAATTAGCATATAAAAGCAACTAAATTATAAAACTTATGTTTAAAAGGTTATCATTTATCACCATGTTTACACTGCTACCCGCATCGTACTACTTTGCGCAGACCACAGTGTATGGCTACCTGAAAGATGCTGATGCGAAACCTGTAGAAAATGCTGAAATTGACCTGAAAGGAACTGAAGGAGATGTTTCGGCAGACAAAATCGGGTACTTTCAGTTTGTAGATCTTATGCCAGGCCACTATCAGGTTGTTATTACAAAGCCGAATTTTGAGACTAAAATCTTAGAGTTTGATGTAGTAGCCGATGAGAAAAGAAGGGATTTGGGAGTCATTACGATGTATTCTGCGTTGACAGGTGCCGAGCAAGGCCTTGCCTTTATTGAAAGCACCGGAGATGAAGAGAACTCCAGCCAGGCATCAACAGTCGGGCTTTTGCAGTCTTCTCAGGATGTTTTCAGTAGAATTGCAGCTTTCGACTTGGGAGCGTATTGGTTCAGACCAAGAGGAATCGACGGAAGAAACGGTGAAGTGATGATGAATGGTGTTTCCATGGTAAAATCTGACAATGGAAATGTAGATTTCGGAAATTGGGGAGGACTCAACGAAATTACCCGTTATCCGGAAATCGCTGCCAATCATTCTCCTTCAGAGTATGCCTTTGGCGGAGTGAGTTCCGTGATTTATAAAAACACAAAAGCCAGCGAATACCGAAAAGGTTTTCAGTTTACCCAATCTCTTACCAACAGAAATTATAGAAACCGTACTTCATTAAGATACAGTTCCGGGATGAACAGCAAAGGCTGGGCTTTCACGGTGATGGGTGCCAGAAGATGGGCTCAGGAAGGAATCCAGGAAGGAACTTTCTATGATGCTTACGGCGGTTTTATTGGGGTTGAAAAGAAAATTAATGACAAACATACCATTACTTTCAACGCTATCGGTGCGCCTTACAAAAGATCTACTTCCAGCCCGAGCACACAGGAAGTCTACAATTACAGAGGAGTTCATTACAATTCCTATTGGGGTTACCAGGATGGGGAAAAAAGAAGCGAAAGGGTAAAGCAAGGCTTCCAGCCCATTTTCCAGTTGCAGGATTTCCTTAAATTAAGCGATAAATCCAGCTTGTGGACTACCGTTTCTTACCAGTTTGGAAAAGACAAAGCTTCGCGTTTAGACTGGCAAAATGTTCCCAATCCATCGCCCACGTATTACAGAGATTTACCAAGTTTCTATGCAAACCAAATTCAGGATGCCTTGGCAGCAAATCCGGCAGCTGATGTTTCAGGGCTTGAAACTGCATTGAAAACAGCCCAAGAAGCGTGGGCGAGCGGAAATCCAGCTTTCACACAGATAGACTGGGATCAAATCTATAAGAACAACGCAGCTCAGCCTGTTATTTCAAAATATGGTGTAACGGGAAGAAGATCCGTTGTTTACCAGGTAAATGATGTTTCCGATGATAAAATCTGGAATGCAGGTACACATTTCGTACACAACTTTAATGATGTTACCCGTTTTATCCTTAATCTATCTTATCAGAATTACAGAGCAGATCAATACAGAGAAATCAAAGACCTTTTAGGTGGCGATTTTGCCTTTAATATTGATCCTTTTGCCAGCAGAAATCAACCGGGGAAATCAGGTTTATTAAATGAAGGCGAAACCAATATCGCTAAAAGAGAAGGTGATAAAATTGGATACGATTATACTTTCAGAAGGCAGGAAGCAAAAATAAATCCCGGTCTGAAATTTTCTACATCTAAATGGGATATTTTTGTTTCTGCAATGGCAGGATACTCCAGTTCCAGCAGAGAAGGAATGTTCAGACATTATTTATATAATGATTCATTCGGGAAAAGCAAGGATTATGATTTTTGGAATTTCGGTTTGAAAGGTCAGGCGATTTACAGAATTGACGGTAGAAACTTCCTCGTTTATAACGGAGCCGCTTTCAATCAGGCACCGTTTTTGGAAGATCTTTTCATCAATCCAAGAGTGAATTCCTCGGTTGCACCTAATGTAAAGAGTACTGTGTATTATGCAAATGACCTTAGCTATGTCTTGAATTCTCCGTTTGTTAAAATGAGACTTACAGGATTTATAGTGGACAGCGAAAACGAAACCAATGTACAGCGTTTCTTTGCAGACGGAATTCAGTTGGAAACTACCGATGACCAAGGGAATGTAACTCCATTGCAGAGTGCTTTCGTAACTCAGGTGATGTCCAACGTAGAAAAAAGAAATATGGGTGTAGAACTCGGACTTTCCTATAAGCTGACACCTTCCTGGGAACTTCAGGGATTGGCAAGCTACGGACAATATATTTATAAAAATAATCCTGAAACGTATTTCGCTTCTGATGCTGCTGGAGTTTTTGCCGATGGAAATTCATTCCTTGAGTTAGGAAAAGCTTACCTCGACGGTTACAGACAAGGAGGAACGCCACAGCAGGGATATTCCTTAGGAGTTCGTTACAATTCACCTAAATATTGGTGGATCGGAGCCAACTGGAATTACCTTGATGACAATTATTTAGATCCGTCTGCGATTATCAGATCTGAAAGATTTGTACAGAACCCTGAAACTTCAACACCGTTTGCAGGAATCACCGAAAGTGAACTTAGAAGATTGCTTCAGCCACACAAACTGCCGTCTGCTTTCTTCTTCAATGCAAATGTTGGAAAATCATGGTTGTTAGGGAAATACTATGTTCTCATTACCGCTTCTGTAAATAATATTTTGGATAATACCGATTATATTACCGGCGGTTTCGAACAAACAAGAAATGTTGCATTCCCTGGTTTTATGCAGGATCAGGACAGAGAATTTACGCAGTTTGGACCAAAATACTGGTACACTCAAGGGCGTTCTTACTTTATTAATTTACAACTTAGATTCTAATTTACTTTTTACATTCATACTAAAATAATCAACAATGAATATCAAAAATCTTTTAAAAACAGCATTAAGTATTGTATTTGCTACGGCTACATTAGCTTCCTGCGTACACAATGACGACTGGGATACCCCGCCGATCAATTGTGAAAACAAATTTGCTGCGCCCACCATCTCTCTGAAGGATTTTATTGCGATGGCTCCGGCTTCTGGGACAATAAAATTCCCTGACGGTGATGGCGCTACCGACATTATTATTGACGGTTACGTAGTTTCTTCGGACGAACACGGTAATTTCTACAAAACAATTTCTTTCCAGGATGCTCCGTCGAATCCGACAGCAGGAATGCAGATTGAAGTAGACAAATCCGGAAATTTTGCAGATTATCCTGTGGGAACTCATATCCGAATCAGAGTAAACGGTTTGGTATTGGGCCTCGATAGAGGAACTGTGAAACTGGGTGGTGTAGATCCTAATTTTGCCATCGGTAGAATTCCGGGTGTTTTAGTTTCTAAATATATTTCAGGACTTTGTAATGGAAACACGCTGGACATTCAGGAAATCACGCCGCTTCCATTAGGGAGCCTTAGTGAAGCCAAAGATGAGAAATATCTGAATATGCTGGTTTCTGTACCGAACGTTCAGTTTCCAATCGGATTGTTAGTTCCGGAAGCTGACCGTAAAACGTACTTGGAATATGCTAATGGAATCGCTGCAGATACCGACAGAGCTGTAGAAGATGCAACAGGAGGTTCTACTATCATTAGAAATTCTTCTTTTGTAACTTATGGAAAAACATTGTTACCAAAAGAAAGTGGTACTCTTACTTTCGTGGTGAGCCGTTACAATACTAACTTTCAAATGCTGATCAGAGGTACGGAAGATGTTGATTTTACACAACCGAGATTTGATGCTACCCCGGCAAAAGGAGGTACAGATATTCAGTACTTAGGGAATTTTACAGAAAACTTCGAAAGTTACAGCCCGGTAAATCAGGAAGTTTTCCCAAGATATATCAATGATCCTTTGTTAGGAAATAGATATTGGCAGCTGAAAGAATTCGGAGGAAACAAATATATCCAACTGAGTGCTAATGCCGGACAGGGAACTTATAAGACCTATTTTATAGTTCCTGTAGACTTTACAACAGCTAACCAGGTTTCATTTAGAGTGAATGTTGGTTTCCATAATGGGAATGTACTGAAAGTGTACACTTCTACTGATTACGTTCCTTTAGGAGATATTTCTGCAGCTACCATGACAGATATTACTTCCAGTTTTACGATTCCTACAACTCCGGCTTCTGGATATGGTGTGCTTACCAATGCAGGAGCACATACTTTCAATCCAGCATTGCAGGGTAATGGTTTTGTAATTTTTGAATACACCGGAGCAAATCCGGGAGCTACCACTACCATTCAACTGGATGACATTATGGTGAACTAAATTTGATCTAAATAAGAATAAAGACTGCTCTGAAAAGGGCAGTCTTTTTTGTGTTGAAATATCTTAAGAACGAAGCAATAATAGAGACAATAATTTAAGAATTTCTCACTGATAGATGGATGTTTTCATTTCACTCAGAAAGTCACTTATTTTCTCTTTCTATAAATGGCAAATGTAAGCAGACTTGCAAAAAAAGAAATGATCAGCGCTTCTAAAACGCTGTAGTTTGCAACGAATTTAAAAACAATAAATCCTACAGTAAATCCCAGTAAAAAAAGTGAAATCCGGTTTATCATTTGCAAAATGATGGTTAGTAACAACCACTACATTAAAAACTTACTTCATTGGTCTCTTTTCCTCGTTGGAAATTCATTGTGCGTTGTTTGCCTTTATAAGCGATATTCACAAGGTTGAGTTGTCTTGGGAAAGTTCCGAGAAGGATGGAATTTTTAATTCGTAAAGTATTGATTTCTGTAACTCCGCCGGTTTCAAAATAGACCCAAACGGTTTCTCCACTCACTTGGCTTCCTGTGAAAGTTAGGGTTTTTGCAGATCCGTTGATGTAAAGATCGAAGTTATTATTAACGTATTTTTTCACTTCCGCTTCAAAACCCGCCGTATTAGGATTTATTTTAATAGCGTCTGATATATGTTTGGTATTCAGCTTAGTAGTAAACTTTAGTGTTTTGCTTCCTTCAATGTAATCCGCTTTCGTCATTGATGAATAAAAATCGGCATCCGAAAAGCTTAGCATCATAAATAATGTTAAAAAGCCTATAATATGTAAAAAATTTTTCATCTAAGTGTTATATTATTTAAAGTACAAATATAATTGTTTTAATATTTGACAAAAGATATGCCAATTAAAAATTAACCGTAATGGAGTATTTTTCATAAAACGCTTTAATATGAGCCACGGCTTCATCCGCTGTATCCACAACTCTATAAAGGAGAAGATCATCTTCAGAAATCATTCCTTGCGAAAGTAACGTCTCCTTAAACCAATCCAACAAACCGCTCCAAAATTTAGAACCTACCAAAACGATGGGAAATCGGGCAATTTTTGCGGTTTGAATCAGAGTCAAAGCTTCCGATAATTCATCCAGAGTGCCGAAACCACCCGGCATGACGATAAATCCTTGCGAATATTTCACAAACATCACCTTTCTTACAAAAAAGTAATTAAAATCCATCGAATAATTCTTGTCAATATACGGATTGAAATGCTGTTCAAAAGGCAATTCTATGTTCAGTCCGATAGACTTTCCGCCCGCATTTTTGGCACCGCGGTTTCCGGCTTCCATAATTCCGGGACCGCCTCCGGTGATGATTCCAAAACCCAATTGCGTTATTTTTTCGGCGATTTCAACCGCTACTTCATAATATTTGTCTTCAGGCTTTAAGCGTGCTGAACCGAAAATAGAAACACAAGGACCAATTTTCGCCAGTTTTTCGTAACCGTCTACAAATTCGGCCATTACTTTGAACACCATCCAGCTGTCTTTGGTAATGGTTTCGTCCCAGGTCTTTTCTTTAAAATGGCTTTGTACCCTTTGATCTATTTCCAATTCAGGACCAGCAATTACTTTTGTTAATCCTTTTCCTCTTTGTATTTTTTTGCTCATAAAATTCTTATTTAAAATGCTGTTCCGCTTCCAGAACAGATTTCGGACGGCCTACATCTACCAATCTGGCGTTGTGTTCATAACCATAAATTTCTACCGTCTTCATCAGATCCAGATACTCTTCCATAATGGAGAATTTTCCGGTTCTTGTGATATGGTTAAAAAATTGGGAATCAACACAATGAATTCCGCTGAATGCCAGGGTTTTATAATTATTGTTGAATCCAGCAAGCCGTTGTTCCCCGGTATCCGTATTCATCCAGCCTTTGAGAATCATTTCATTATCGAAAAGCAGTTTTCTTGAACTTTTTCGGTCGGAAACGGCCAAAGTAGCGAGGCTATTTTGTTTCCGATGGAAGTTCACGAAATCGGTGATATTCATATCCGTCAGAATATCTGCATTCATAATGAGGAAATCCTCCTCCTGATCCAAAAGCTTTTTTGCAAAAATTAAACCACCGCCAGTTTCCAGAAGTTGATCTTTCTCATGAGAAAATTCTATTTGTGCACCGAAATGGTTTTTTTCTTTCAGAAAATCCACAATTTGTTCCGCGAAATGGTGAAGATTGATCACAAATTCATTGATTCCGAACGATTGCAGATAACGGATATTTCTTTCAAGAAGCGGAATTCCGTTTACTTCCATCATGGCTTTCGGATGATGATCCGTGAAAGGACGAAGCCGCGTTCCTTTTCCGGCAGCAAATATCATGGCTTTCATGAAATGGAAACATTGAGCTGCGGTTGCTCGTCATGATGGATAAACACATTGGCTTCAGGATATTTCTCACGGATAAATGCAGCGGTTTCTTCAGCACAAAATACCGAGCGGTGCTGTCCGCCGGTACATCCAAAATTAATCTGAAGATGCTCGAAATTCCGATCTAGATAATTTTCTATAGTAATGGAAATGAGGTTTTTAATGTGCCCCAGAAATTCCGGCATTCTAGTTTGAGATGTCAGAAAATCCTGTACAGAAAGGTCTTTTCCGGTTAATGATTTATATTCTTCCTGCCTTCCCGGATTTAAAATTCCACGGCAATCGAAGGTGAATCCGCCGCCATTTCCGCTAAGATCTTTTGGGATACCTCCTTTTTTGTATGAAAAGCTATGAATTTCGATGGTTAAGCTCATGTCAAAATTATGGGTTTATATCGTTGTTAAAGTGGTGTATTTTTTCTAAAATAGAATCGGAATTTAAGTAGCGAATTAGCTTTTGCAATTCCGGATAATGGTTAATTTCCGGCCATGTTTTTTCGATCGTTTTCAGATTTTTCAAACCCTGTCCGATACTTTGTCGGAAATGCGATTTTTTCTGAACCAAACCGCGGAAACCGTAGGCTCCTAAAACCTGTAGCGATCGGATCAGGCGTAATGGCATAACGGAATTCCGTAACTGTTCCTTTTTCTTTTCATCTTTAAAAAGTGAAATAAAATATTCCAACATTTCCTGACGGAAGGATTCCGGGAAATTGGCTTTCGCCTGATAAAGAAAGGAAATCACATCGTACATTCTCGGCCCTTGCATTGCGGATTGATAGTCGATGAAATAAACTTCGTTTTTTGCCGCCATGATATTTCTTGCCTGGAAATCACGAATCATAATGCTTTTCGGTTCCAAGTTGGCTATTTCTTCTTCAAGGCGTCTGAATTCAGTAATCAATGTCGCTTTGTGATAGGGAACTTCAAGAATATCGACGAAAAGAAATTTAAAATAATTCAAGTCATTGGAGATAGGAATCGAGTCGTAAATTGAATATTCAAACGTTTTGGAATAATCAATCTGGTGTAATGTAGCTTGTTGCATTTCAAAAAGCGTCAGCAACGAAACTTTCACCAGATTTTTTACATTGTTACTTAATCCTTCCTTTTCAATGATTTCGCTAAGCGTTTGATCTGCGAGATATTCCTGAATGTAAATTTTACGGTCTTCAGAGATGGCGAGAACTTTCGGGGTGTTGAGATTTAACTTCGAAAAGACTTTTGAAAAATAAAAAAAGCTTTCATTTTCAGCCAGATTTTCATTAAAAGTTATGATGTACTGGCTATCGGCAATGGCTCCAAAGAAATTTTTCCGTGAAGATCCGCTCTGTGGAAGGGCTGTGAATCGAGAAGCCTTCCCTTGAATATACTGCTCAAAAAAATACCGGGCTTTTTCCAATGGTTTCCGTAAAGCACAAAGATAACCATTTTGCGTTCTTATTTCTATATTTGCAGGATGTTCAGGGAATTTCAACCGTCATTGATCGTACTTTTAAGATTCGCGGGAATTTATCTTCTGCTTTTTTTGGTGTATCAGACGTATCTGAACCGGACCGAACCACAAGGTTTGGATCCCTTTTCGCGTTCGGTAGCGCAACAAGTGAAAAAAATACAGGAATTTGCGGGATATCCGACAACGCTTCACCACGTTCAGGAGCTACGGACAGAAAGATTTGCCATCAACGGAAAGTTTGTTTCCCGAATGGTGGAAGGTTGTAATGCACTGTCGGTGATGATCCTCTTTGCTTCCTTTGTACTGGCATTCTACAAAGGTTTTCAAACGGTGTGGTTTGTTTTAGGCGGCATTATTTTTCTCCATTTGATGAATATTTTCAGAATCATGGGACTGAATATTGTGTTGTACGAATATCCACAATATGGAAAATTAACCCACGATTATCTGTTTCCCGGATTTATTTACGGAATGGTCGTCGTTCTTTGGCTCGTCTGGATTCAGTTTTTTGCAGTAAAGAAAAGATGAAAATAGTTAACTGGCTTTTGGTTTTTGTAGGAATCTGCGGGTTAATATCCGTTCGTGTGGTGGAAGGTGCGTTGTTTTACGATCCTTTTCTTTCATTCTTTAAAGAAGCCAATCCCAGCATTCCCTTTCCGGATTTTGAATGGTTACCTTTGGTTTTGCATCATATTTTACGCTGGAGTCTGAATGTTCTTTTTTCGTTGATCATTATTCAGTTTCTCTTCAAAAATAAAATGTGGACAGCACAGGCAGCTTTGTTGATGCTTATTTTTTTTGTTATTACCTTTGCCGTCTATCTCTATTGCATTTACACACAATTTGAAATAGGATATGTTTTTTCTTTTTATATGAGAAGATTTGTCATTCAGCCTTTGGTATTGCTGTTGATTGTTCCTCTTTTTTATTATAGAATGAAAATAAACCACAACGATGAATAAAAAAAATATGATGAAGGCTTTGGCTGTTGCATTAGTATTTCTTTTGAATTTTTTAAAGGCACAGGAAAGTCACGTAGATCATTCGGTTCCTGAAATTAAAGCTGAAATTAAAAACAGTAACGATTCCATTCCTTCTTTGATTCCCCAAAAAAGAAACGGCAAATTCGGCTTTGTAAATCAGCAGGGAAAGATGGTCATTCAGCCTGAATACAGCAATGTGGGATTTTTCACCGAAGATTGTAATCTTTTGAATTCCCCGAATGAAAAAGTACAGAAATTCGGAACCGCCTCTTATGCTTCCGTTCGCCGGAATGGAATTGATTTCAGAATCGACAGGTCGGGTAAACGCGCTTATCAATTTAAAGATTCCGATCTGGGAAAATGTCCGTCAGAATTTAAAAAACAGAGGTTTTATGCCTATGTTAAGAACGGATTTTACGGAATTATTGAAGAAAGCAAATTTTATGATCCGGAAGATTTTCGCCAATATAAAATCTATCCGCAATACCATTATCTACATGTAATGGAAGGTGACGATTTGGATAATCCGATGATGATTGCCTCTTTTAATGACTATTTTGGCGTTATTGATATCAATAATAATATCGTTATTCCGTTTGAGTATCAGGATATTAAACGAAATTACAGTTGGAAACTTGCCAGATTATTCGAAGTCACCAAAGACGGAAAAAACTATTATTTTATAGATGCTAAAAATCAGGGATATTAAACTTACTTTTTTATTCCAGATACACCAGTTCATTGCCGTGATTTTCGTTTGGATGTCTTAATACTACCGCAGTCTTTGTTTTTTTCAGCAAAACGTCTATAAAAAATCCGGTTTCAAAAAATTGCCGGTGAATCCCGGGAAGCAGTTCCATAAAAAGATTCATTCCTACTTTATTATTATGCAGATCCATCTGGGTTTGCAGCGGTTCGTTCGGAAACAGTTCTTCGTGAAGATCCGTCATTTTTTTACACCATTTCAAGGATTTTTCGGGCGAAGAGATTTTGCTGCAATACATGATGATCAAACAACACCACAGCGCGTGCCGGAACGCGTTGCCAATACCATCATTAGAATTGGTTTTGGGGAAATGTTTCTGAGCCAGTGTGAAGCTTTTTATCGTAGCATAAAAACTGAGCAAAGCAAAAATAGGATGTGGGAGCACTAAGGTCAGAAGCTTGATTATTTTCTTCAAACTCAGGGTGCTCAGCGTGTTGAATATTATTTTTGCTATTTTTCTCATAAAAGAAATCTCTCCTTGATGAGAGGAGAGATGACTTATTTATTGGTTATTTTCAGGTTCCGTACAGCAAATTCACTGTTTTGGAGACAGTTTCTTTTATTTCTGTTCTTTTCACAATGAAATCTACAAAACCTTTATCCTGGATAAATTCTGAAGTTTGAAAACCTTCCGGCAAATCGCGCCCTATGGTTTCCCGAATCACTCTTGGCCCAGCAAAACCGATCAGTGCACCGGGTTCCGCCATAATAATATCAGCAGTCATGGCAAATGAAGCGGTAATTCCTCCGAAAGTAGGATCGCAGAGATATGCAATATACGGCAAGCCTGCTTCTGAAAGCTGCGCCAACTTACTCTGAACTTTAGCCAATTGCATCAACGAATATGTTGCTTCCTGCATTCTGGCACCTCCGGACTGGCAGATAATCATGTACGGAAGTTTGTGCTTCATACAATAATCTACAGCTCTTCGGATTTTCTCGCCCATCACAGAACCTAAAGAGCCACCGATGAAAGAGAAATCCATACAGGAAATCACCATTTCGGTGCCGTTCACTTTTCCGGTTGCATTTCTGATGGAATCGGTAAGTTTAGTTTTTGCTTTTACTTCTTTCAGCCGGTCTGTGTAAGATTTTGTGTCTTTGAAAGACAGCATATCCACACTTTCAACTCCTGCATCCAGCTCCGTAAATTTTTGGTTATCAAACAGCATATCAAAAAATTCATTACTGCCAATTCTAACGTGAAATCCGTCTTCCGGCGAAACATAATTGTTGCGTTTCAGTTCCTCGTGCTCCACAATTTTTCCTGAAGGAGTCTGATGCCAAAGCCCTTTCGGAACATCTTTTTTGTCTTCGGTGGATGTAGTGATATTTTTTGCTTTTCTTTTAAACCAGTCAAATGCCATCTTTTGAAATTTTACATTGAAAATCGTAGACTATATATTTTTGAGACTGCAAATTTAACGGTTAAAGTCAAATTTCCTGCAATAAATCAGATTTTATAATCTTTAATCTAAAATTACTTGAGTGTATTGATGTTGTTCAGATCTTCAAACGCCTGTACAAGTCTTGTATTGAAAGTTTCTTCACCTTTTCGGATCCAGACTCTCGGGTCGTAAAACTTCTTATTCGGCTTATCGTCGCCTTCGGGATTACCGATCTGTGATTTCAGATATTCTCCTTTTTCACCCATATAATCGCGGATTCCTTCAGTGTAAGCAAACTGCAAATCAGTATCAATATTCATTTTGATCACACCATAATCAATTGCTTCGCGTATTTCTTCCAGTGAAGACCCAGATCCTCCGTGGAACACAAAGTTGATTGGCTTTTCGCCGGTTCCGAATTTTTCCTGAACAAATTTTTGTGAATTATGAAGAATTTCAGGGGTTAGTTTTACGTTTCCGGGCTTATAAACACCGTGCACGTTTCCGAAAGCAGCAGCTACAGTGAAATGAGGAGAAATGGCTTTCAGCCTTTCATAAGCGTAGGCTACTTCATCGGGTTGTGTGTACAGTTTTGATGAATCAACGCCTGTATTGTCCACACCGTCTTCTTCGCCGCCGGTTACGCCGAGTTCTATTTCCAGAGTCATCTGCATTTTCGCCATTCTCTCGAAATATTTACAGGAAATATCCATGTTTTCTTCGATGCTTTCTTCGGAAAGATCCAACATGTGAGAGGAATAAAGAGATTTTCCGGTTTGTTTGTAGAATTCTTCGTTGGCATCCATCAATCCGTCAATCCACGGAAGAAGTTTTTTAGCACAATGATCAGTATGAAGAATTACGGTTGCTCCGTATGCTTCTGCAAGGGTGTGAATATGTTTCGCACCAGCAATTCCGCCCAGAATGGCAGCTTTTTGTCCATCGCTACTCAGGCCTTTGCCAGCGTTGAAAGCAGCGCCGCCATTTGAAAACTGAATAATAACAGGCGAATTCAGTTTGGCTGCTGTTTCCATAGTGGCATTCACGTTGCTGGAACCAATGACATTCACAGCGGGAAGCGCAAATTTATTTTCTTTAGCATACTCAAAAATGTCGGAAACCATTTGTCCTGTGGCAACACCTGCCGGAAACATTCTGCTCATAATTTTTACTTTTTAATGTTGAAATTTTTGGGTTATTAAATATTCCGTAAAGTTAATGAATTTGAAACAAAAGAAACGGGCTCTTAGTTCCTTTTATCTTTTCCCCAAAGCAGTTTTTGGCGAATGGTTTCATAAAAACTGAGGTTGTCGGGCTGGATCAGCAAAATCTTGAACTGTGCTTTTCTGATAATGAGCTCGGTTTCGGTATTTACATGTACCAAACGGGAATCTAATGAAAGTGAAAACTGCGATACCCGGCTGTCCACCAGAAGACGAAATTCTGAATGATCATTTACAATAAGAGGCCGTACGTTCAGATTGTGAGGCGCAATAGGCGTGATGACAAAATTTTCATTTTCCGGAGAGATAATAGGGCCGCCACAACTCAGGGAATACGCTGTAGAGCCTGTCGGCGTAGAAATAATGACGCCATCACCCCAGAAAACGTTCAGGAATTCATCATTAATATAACTCTCCACCGTTATCATAGAAGTGGTTTCTTTTCTGGAAATCGTGATATCATTCAGCGCAAACGGAAAAAAAGAAGGTATTTTGGGAGATACAATTTCGATGACGGATCTTTTGGAAATTTTATATTTTCCTTTCAGCAGGCTGTCCAGTTCCAAGAAAACCTGTTCTTTTGTAAAACTTGCCAGAAAACCTAACCTTCCCGTGTTCACACCTACAATCGGAATTTCGGTATCCTGAATAAATAAAAGTGAAGTGACCAAGGTTCCGTCCCCACCAAAAGTGAAAAAAAGATCTACTTTTTTATCCAGTAAATCTTCTTTGGAGGAAAAGGTTTCTATATCTTTTGAAAACTGCATTGCAATTTCCGCATGAAGCACGGGTGTCACCTTTCTTTTGTCCAACTCTGAAATGAATTTGCTGAGGTAGAAGAAAGTATCCAAATCAGTTTTCTGCGTATAGATAGCAACTTTCATAAAAATCGGAATTAAAATTCGAGGTATTTTTGGAAAAAATCAAACCGGTCTTTCAGCAGGTCTTCTTTTTCGTCAATATAATGTTTATGAACGACATTGTAGCCATATCTTTCGAAAGTTTCATCCACAGAACTCAGGGAATCACCGCTTATTTTCAATGTTAACCAGAAATTATCTTCATGAATGGCGCTCACAAAACAACCGTAAATTTTCGCATTATTTTCCTCTACTATTTTTGCAATTTCCGTGAAAGAGTAGTGCTTGGAAGTCGTTTGAACCGTCAGTATTGCACCGTTTTCAGAGAAAAGTGGATATTTGGAAAATTCAGTAAAGATGTCATCGCAGGAAATGTATCCCAGATATTTTTCGGTTTTACCGATCACAGGAACTACATTGGCATTAAAAATATGAAAGAGTTTCACAGTATCCAGAATACTTCCGTCTTCCATAATGGCAAATTTATCATAATGGAGTTCCAGCGTGCTCAGGCTGCCTTCCGGGCTTTCTTCTAAAAAACTCTGGCTCAGCGCACCGCAGTAAATTCCTTTCTTTTTTATGAAAATATGAGAATATCCAAATTCTTTGGCAATTTCCGAAGCTTCTTCTATCGAATCTGAAGTACTGAATGCCGGATAATCTTTCGAAACATAATCTTTAATAAACATTATGCTAAAATACTAAAAATTACAGAAAGAACATTTTGAGAAATAGTAAAATATTGCAAGAGAAACTGATGTTTTCTTTAAATATGGGTCGTGTTTTGTATTATTTCAGCTTTTTGAAAAACTCCCACATCGCGATTCCGGCACACACCGAAACATTCAGCGAATGTTTGGTTCCCAATTGAGGGATTTCGAGGAAAGCATCATAACTCTTGAAAGCTTCATCGGATAATCCTTCCACTTCATTTCCCAGCACCAAGGCGTATTTCTTATTTTTCTGAATACTGAAATCGTCAATATTTTGGCTGTTGGTGGTTTGTTCAATCCCGATAATTTCCACATCTTCTTTTTTTAAATTCTGAAGTGCTGTTGAGATTTCCTTTTCAAAATTCCAGTCTACACTTTCCGTAGCTCCCAATGCAGCTTTATGAATTTCACGGTGCGGCGGAACCGGTGTAATTCCACACAGAACAATTTTCTCTATGATAAAGGCATCCGCAGTCCGGAAAACAGCACCTACATTATGCATACTCCGAACATTATCCAAAACTACAATCAGCGGGATTTTCTCCGTTTGTTTAAAGGTTTCCACATCGATTCTTCCCAGTTCCTCGAGTTTCAGTTTTTTGGTGGTTGACATTTTCGTATTTTTGGCAAAATTAATTTTTAAACCCCAAGTCACAAAGTTTTGTCACCGCGTACAGAAAAATTTAATCAAATCCATCTGGTAAAATCCGTGCAATCTGTGAGAATCAAAATCAAAGCAGTCAATAATATCATTTGTGAAATCTTTGAAATTTGTGAGAAATAACCCCATGGCAAAAGCAAAGAAAGAAACCCCGTTAATGACGCAGTACAACACCATCAAGGCGAAATATCCTGATGCTTTGCTGCTCTTCAGAGTTGGGGATTTCTATGAAACCTTCGGTAAAGATGCCATCAAAACTTCACAGATTCTGGGGATTGTTTTGACCAAAAGAAACAACGGTGATTCTCACATTGAACTTGCTGGATTTCCGCACCATTCCATTGATTCTTATTTGCCAAAACTTGTTCGGGCAGGGCTTCGCGTAGCCATTTGCGATCAGTTGGAAGATCCGAAAACGGTAAAAGGTATTGTGAAAAGAGGCGTTACGGAACTGGTGACACCGGGTGTGACTTTCAATGATCAGGTTTTAAATTCCAAAACCAATAACTTTTTGCTTTCCGTTCATAAAGAAAAAGAAAAATACGGTTTTGCATTAATTGACATTTCAACCGGTGAATTTTTAGTTTCAGAAGGAAATCTGGAAAAACTGCTTCATGTAGTACACTCTTTCGACCCCAGCGAAATCATTTATCAGAGAACAAAAGAATTGCCTTCACAGTTGAAAAACAAGAATTCCTTCAAGCTGGAAGACTGGGCTTTTCAGCACCAGTATGCATCTGAAAAACTCACCGGCCATTTTAAAACCAATTCATTAAAAGGATTTGGAATTGAAGAAATGCAACTGGGTATTACTGCCGCCGGAGCTATTTTCGCTTATCTGGTGGAAGATACACACCACAAATTGCTGTCGCATATCACCAAGATTCAGCGGATTCCTCAGGATGATTTCCTGATGATGGATAATTTTACGCTGCGCAATCTTGAAATCGTTCATCCATCCAGCAAAGACGGGAAAAGCCTGCTTGATATTGTGGATAAAACCGCAACTCCGATGGGCGGAAGGCTTTTGAGAAGAAGAATGATTCTCCCGCTGAAAAATGTAGATGAAATTAACAGGAGGCTTTCGCTGATTGAGTTTTTCAACAATGAAGATTTCCTGAAGTTTGAAATTCATAATCTGCTGAAATCTATATCGGATCTGGACCGACTGATGGGAAAACTAGCTGCGGAGAAACTTTCACCGAAAGAATTAGGTTATCTGCGGCAAAGCATGATGGCTATCAAGGAAATCAAGGAAAAACTGAAACCTCATCATGATGTTTTGGCCTGGCTGCAGCCTTTAAACGATATTTCGGAAGTCATTGGTTTTTTGAGTTCTCATCTCAATGATGAACTTCCGGTAAGCCTATCTAAAGGAAACGTTATCAAAGAAGGAGTGGATGAGGAACTCGACCGTTTGCGAAACCTTCAGAGGAAAGGCAAAGGGTTTCTGGAGGAAATGTGCCAACGAGAAGTAGAACGCACCGGAATTTCTTCTCTTAAAATCGATTTTAACAATGTATTCGGATACTATATTGAAGTCAGAAACGCTCACAAAGACAAAGTTCCTACGGATTGGATCCGCAAGCAGACATTGGTGAATGCCGAACGCTATATTACTGAGGAACTAAAAGAATACGAAACCCAGATTTTAGGTGCTGAAGAGAAGATTTCTGTTCTGGAGCATCAGCTTTATCGCAGCATTTGCGAAAATGTGATGAATTATATTGATCAGATTCAGGAAAATGCCCATATTATTGCGCAGCTGGACGTCGCGGTTGGTTTCAGCGAACTGGCAGTTTCAGAAAGTTATACAAAGCCAATTCTGAATGATGGTTTTGCAATAGATTTGAGGGAAGCCCGGCATCCGATTATTGAAAATGCCCTGCCTTTAGGAGAAAAATACATTCCGAATGATATTTATCTGGACAGGGATTCGCAGCAAATCATTATGGTGACAGGCCCGAATATGGCGGGTAAATCTGCAATTCTTCGTCAGACTGCATTGGTTTGTCTGCTGGCGCAGGTAGGAAGTTTTGTTCCGGCAAAACATGCAGAAATCGGGGTTTTGGATAAGATCTTCACTCGGGTTGGAGCATCGGATAATATTTCAGCGGGCGAATCAACCTTTATGGTAGAAATGAATGAAGCGGCCAATATTCTCAATAATATTTCGGAACGAAGCCTTATTCTGCTGGATGAAATTGGACGCGGAACTTCAACCTACGACGGTGTTTCCATTGCGTGGGCCATTGCCGAATATCTGCATCAGCATCCTACGCAGGCGAAAACCCTTTTCGCTACACATTATCATGAACTGAACGAAATGATGCTGAATTTCGAAAGAATCAAGAATTTTCATGTTTCTATTCAGGAGAACAAAGGAAACATCATTTTTTTAAGAAAACTCGTTCAGGGCGGGAGCGAGCACAGTTTCGGAATTCACGTTGCCAAACTGGCAGGAATGCCGGCAAAAGTGGTGAACCGTGCAAATGAGATCCTGAAAACACTAGAAGAAAGCCGTACTCAAGGGAGTTCCAAAGAAAACATTAAAAAGATCACAGAGGAAAACCTGCAACTTTCGTTCTTTCAACTCGATGATCCCGTTCTGGAAAATATCCGCGAGGAACTTACCAAAATCGACATCAATACCCTTACTCCTATCGAAGCGTTGATGAAACTGAATGCGATAAAAAAAATGATTGGGAGATAGTGCTGAGGTGGAAGTGCAACTTTTTGATCCCTACTTTCCATTCAAATCCTCAGCAATCAGCCATGCTTCGCTCCAGCACGCCTGAAAGTTGAAACCGCCGGTTACGGCATCAATATTCAGGACCTCTCCGGCGATATAGAAGTTTTCCAGAATTTTGGACGACATGTTTTTGAAATTAATTTCTTTCAGTTCAACGCCTCCTGCCGTTACAAATTCATCTTTAAAAGTCGATTTCCCCTCTACTTTAAAAGTTTTCCGACAGAGTTGGTCCAACAAACTTCTCATTTCTTTTTGTGAAATCTGAGCCACCTGTTTCTCAGGATTTATCCGTGAAACTGCCAAAAGCTGATTCCAGAAACGTTGGGTTACATTGAATATTTTACTTTGCGCGATGGTCTTTTTGGGATGGTGCTGTTTAAATTCTGCGAAGATTATTTCAGCATCTTCTATGGTTTCTGCAATGAAGTTCACTTTTATTTCAAACTGATAATTCAGGTCAAAAAGTTCACGGGCTTTCCATGCAGAGATTTTAAGAATTGCCGGCCCAGAAAGCCCCCAATGGGTAATTAGTAGCGGGCCGATTTCCTCAATTTTCAGTTTCGGAATCGAGACTTCCGCCGATTCGAAACTCGTTCCTGGCAGTTCATTCAACAGCTCATCTTTAATATTAAAAGTAAATAACGAAGGAACTGCAGGCACGGTTTTATGGCCGAGATTCTCCAGAATTTTCAGGGATTTCGGTGAACTTCCGGTGGTATAGATTACATAATCAACGATGAAATCACCGTTATTGGTTTTGATAAGATACTGATTGTCGGTTCTCTGAATTTCCCGCACGGATGTTTTGGTTAGAATTTCAAAGTTTTTGTCCTGAATTTCTTTTTTTAAACAATTGATAATGCTTTGTGAAGAATTGCTTTCGGGAAATATTCGGTTGTCGCCTTCGATTTTTAACGGCAGATTACGGTTTGTGAACCATTCCATCGTGTCGCTAGGTTGGAATTTGCTGAACACGCTAAGCAATTCTTTATTGCCACGCGGATAGAATTTTACCAGATCCCGGGGATCGAAACAGGCGTGTGTGACATTGCATCTTCCGCCACCGGAGATTTTTACTTTCTGAAGGACATCGGAATTCTGCTCCAGAATTTTCACCTCAAATTTATTTTCATCCAGATTCGTAGCACAGAAAAATCCGGCCGCTCCGCCGCCGACTACAATGATTCTTTTTTTCATTCGTTGAAATTACGCATCAAAGTTCCGAAAATAGTCAGAAAAGATCAGGATTCTACTTCCTCTTCTTTCAATTCTTCTTTATACTCTTTCAATTTGCTCCATTTGGCATGCTGTGAGGGGATGATGCGATAGCCTTTTCTCAGAGAATATACTTTGGTAAATTCCGCTCCGAAGAAGACCAGCATGCAGGAATAATTAATCCACATCATAATAAGGATTACCGTTCCGGCAGTCCCGAAAGCTGAGGTAGGTTTGAATTCTGAGAAATAAAGACTCAGGAGAAATTTACCGAATGTAAATAAAACGGCAGTCATGAGTGCGCCTCTCCAAACCGGTTTCCAGCTGAGTTCGACATCGGGCAACACTTTGAACATCAGGGCAAAAAGAAAAGTGACGACTCCGAAAGCAATAGCGAAATTAATAAATTCTGCCAGCAGATAGGTTTCGAGCCCAAAATATTGTGTAATCCAGTTATTGAAAATACTGATTAATGAAGATAGAACCATGGTAATCATCAGCAGAAATCCTAAGATGAGGATCATTCCTAAAGAATTCGCGCGGTCGAGAAGAAATTTTATCACTGCTTTCTTCGGCGCAGGCTCCACATCCCAAAGTTCGTTCAGTGAGCGTTGCAACTGGAAGAATAAAGTGGTGGCACCAAAAACCAGAGAACCGATCCCGACAATTTTCATAAAAATATTTTCCTTGTCTATGAGTGCTCCCGCAATCATGCCCTCTATACTTTTAGAAACTTCACTTCCCATCAACCCGCTGATCTGTTTGCTGATTTCGCCCCGAATGGCTTCTTCTCCAAAAAAACCGCCGGCAATCCAGATGATAATAATCAACAGTCCAGGAATGGAAAATATAGCATAATAAGCCAATGCAGCAGCATCTTTGGAAGCGTTGGAATTATTCCACTCTTTAAAAGTATCTTTAATAACAGGCCATAAAAACTTGATCTTTTTCATTGTGATCATGTTACAATTTTCGTTCCTTCAGCAACATTAAAACGGATACCCGATGGCAATATTCAGGATGAGATTGTCCCGGCGCCACTCGCTGCTTCCGAAATTTATTTTATCAAAAGTCCAGCGGTCGCCTTTTTCATAGTACGGAACACGAAGCGGCATAGCAAGATCCAGACGCAAAATAAGAATAGAAAAGTCCAGACGAAGCCCGACGCCGGCTCCCACAGCGATTTCACTCATCCAGTCTTTAGAGAATTTTGCTCCCGGCCGTGAAGAATCTTCATTCACCAGCCAGATATTTCCGGCATCGGCAAAAGCAGCAACGTTGAGAAAACTAACAATATTGGCACGGTATTCTGCATTTAATTCCAGTTTAATATCTCCCGACTGGTCAAAGTAAAAACCGTTATTGTTTCGCGGATCATAACTTCCCGGCCCTAAAGTCCGTGCCCGAAATGCTCGGATGCTGTTGCTTCCGCCTGCAAAAAACTGCCTGGAGAAAGGAATATATTCCGAATTTCCATAAGGATAGGCAATTCCCGCAATAATTCTGGAGGCAAAGGACGTCTTTTCGGTGAACTTATGATAGAAGCGGAAGTCGTTTTCCATCTTGGCAAACTGGCTGAAAGGGATTTCAAAAATTTCTTTCTGATTTCCGTTTTTCGCATTGGCTCCCGACAGCAAACCTGCGAGGTTCCCCGCAAGATCCAGCATTCCCCGGTAATAAATGGTATTGGTTCTGGGAAGCATGGTGTTGGTGTACGTGTACGTATACACCGGCCCGAAAATAAGTTGCTTTTCCACAACCCGGCGCAGCGCAGGTGTTACTGCAATAGAATCGTACAGCGGTGTGACATTGGCCGGTTGTACCAAAGTAATATCAATCAGTTTTAAATCATGCTCTTTTCGAACATTTTCTTTCCAGACATACCCGAAGGAAGTGTTGAAATTATTAAGCGTGTAATATTTGGTTCGGTTCTGAAATTCGTAACCCAGCGTGATATTGGTTCTGGGGACGAACGCACTGGAGGACGGAAAGCGGAAAGGTGCCACAATTCTCGGAATGGAAAGCTGTGCGTTAGCTCCGGCACGAAAAAGGTTGTTCGCGTCTTTCGGGCCGCCAATTTGAACATCAAATGCGCCGTAGGTTGAGATTTTCAACTGCTCAGCACCGCGGAAGATATTGCGATGAGTCCAGTTGAGGTTCACTTCGCTTCCGGCATAATTCGCAGAATTGGTTCTACCCAAAGCTTCCAGGCGAAGTGACTGCAATTCTCTCGGAGTCAAAAGATAATAGGCATCAAATTGATGATTGAGTGAGTCTGAAACCACAAATTCATTCTTGACAAATTTAAAAACCCCAAGACTGATGAGGCGGTTCAGCGTGAGGTTATGATCCGCTCTGTTGTACAAATCTCCTTTTTTAAAATATAAAGCGCGGTCGAAAATAATGGGTTTGAATTTCTTATCAGGGTCCAGCACATAAATGTCATTATAGGTATGAGCCGTCAGCGAATCGGAGTGCATCGGAATTTCATAGGTTCTGTTGACTCTTCTTCTGATATCATAGTCAGAAAAAACGATCACATTATTGATTCTGAACTGTTCTGTGGCCAGCGGAGGAGTGTTGTCTTTCAGTTTAACCATCAATTCCACTTCCTGATTTTTGCTCACGGTACTGTCTGCCTGAACGATGATGTTGTCCGGATGGAAGTAATAAAAACCTTTTTCTTTCAGGCTGTTATCGATTCTTTCTCTTTCGGCTTTAATGACGTCCAGATCGAACGGGTCGCCTTTTTTCAGGAATGTTTTGTCTGTTGTATTCTGAATTTCCTGATTGATGACTGAAGAATCTGCGGGAAAACTTACGTTGCTGATGAGGTATCTTGTGCCGGGATGTACCGTGTAAATCACTTTGGCTTTTTTGTTTTTGGATACGGTATCATAGCTGGCTCTCACGTTGAAATACCCTTTGTTCTCGGAATAGTTTTCAATAATATCTTTGTTGAATTCCCGGTCTACATCACTGATGAGCACGGGTGGTTCGCCCAATTTGTATTTCATCCAATAACGGAAACCTTTGTCTTTTTCAGGTTCCTTGGTGATATTGTAAAAGAAAAGTTTAGGCCGGAGCCCCAGAAAAGAAGTATTGGGTTTCGGAACCAGGTTGTCTTCCAGAGCAGCTTTCAGTTCCTTTTTATCTTTCTTTTTTATTGTATCGCTGACGATATTGATTTCCGCTCCGGTGTACAGCATTTCGCCTTCCGCGAGATATTTGGTATTGCACGAAAGGAAAATTCCTGCAAGAGCTGCAGTAAGAAAATATTTGCTGAATGTAAAAGTATTTCTTTTCATTATTTAAATTCTACACTGTCCTTATTATGATTCCGGCGGTTTTTATTTCTTTCTTTTTTCCTGAAAATATCCCGGAATTTATTGTAATCCAACGTGATGATAAATCCTACTCCGGTTTCAATGATCTGTCCCTGCAAGGCAACCTGATATTCATTTTTTCGATACGCTCTCAGCATATACCTTCCGTCTTTGGAGAGGCTATAATCCACTGTTACATCGCCGGCAATGTTGGTGGTGTTTTCATTTTGGCGTGCATCTCCTTCCAGTCCGAAATTGCTTCCTACTGAAACTTTCAATCTGTCATCAAGCAGTTTTTTGCTGATGTCCACACCGAGGTCTGTTCTTGTATTTCTGGCCCCGCTTGTGTAATCTTCTGAAGATTCCAGATCAAAGGTCAGATCTACTCCTTCAATAAGATCTGAAGCCAGATTATTCAATTGCTGAGACAGAATTTTACTGACACTCTGCCGCACCATGGTTCCTGCCGAAAGGCCGGCTTCGCTCTGGAAAGGATTCTCGCCGATAAAGCGGTTCAGCAATAATAACGCAAAAACCTGCTTGTTCATTTCTGCTTCGTCATTTTTTAGCTGTGCCAGTTTTGCTTTGGTATCATCCAGCACCTGAGTGGATACCGACACATTATCCTCATCGGTCGTAATGTCGAAAGTAATGACAGGTTTCAAGAGTTCACCGTTGAGTTTCAGCAAAGTATTGAACGGAATTCTCTGTTTGTACTGATTCATTTCTTCTGCCGACCTGCCGGAAAGCTGCTGCTCCAGCAAATCGATGGGCGCCGCATTGGTTTTGTATACAGCGGTGATGTCGAGGTCCGCTGCGGTTGGTTCACCCGTCCAGGTGATGGTACTTCCTTTTTCAATATCGAACCGGCGTTTCAGCATGCTGACAGAAAGTTCATAGGCTCCTTCTTCCACAACATAAACACCGACCAATGTGGTTTTTCCCGAAGGATCAATGCCGCCCGTGAGTTGCGCTTCGCCCTGAAGTTCCACGAAATCTCCGTTGGCTTTATCGATAATAATGGAGAGTTTGGCCTCTTTGTCCACTTCGATATTCACATTCACGTCCATTCCCTGAATCTTTGTTTCGGCAACCAGAGAATCGGCTTTGATGGTTTCCTGAAGTGCGATCTGATCCTGATCAATAAACTCCACAATACCTGCACGCTCCTGCAAAGAAGGTGTGGACTGAGGAATAATAAAAGTGAAATTGGTATTGTCGGCAACTGCAATTCTCCCGTCCACCCTGGGAAGATCCATATTTCCGCGAACCTGTAATGACGCATCCACAGCCAGAATTCCATACATCATCGCATCATTGGATTTTTCAGAATTCACCACTTTGAAATCCTGTGCATTCACATCGAGGTTAAAATTAAAATCCCGGTAAGTGTCTGTCAGGATTTCTCCGTCTATGACCAGAGCGTTTCCGTCTTTATCATTGATTTTAAATCTGTTGAATTCAATTCCACGGCCGGTGAAGTCGATTTTATCATTAATATTCCGGAAGTCGCTGCCGGTTTGGGCAATCATCAGCCCGGCGTTATTGAATTTCAGGCTTCCGTTAAGGTCAGGATTCTCCGCGGTTCCCGTGATTTTCATATTTCCGGAAAGATAACCTTCGGTATTCGTGACCGCATTCATCGAAAACCCCTGAACCGTCTGCATTTGCAGTTGGCGCATGTTCATGTCCAGATCAAAGGTTTCTGAAGTGGTATTGTAGTCGCCCAGAATTTTTACATCGTTGCTGTTTCCGGAAAGGGTAATGTCTGCATTCAGCACATTGGCGGTGGTGTTGTTAACTTTCACATCCAGATTTCCAACGGGGCTTCCATACACGAGGAGGTTGGTAATATCCAGATCGGAGACAAAGGTCATGTTGGTGTTCAGGTTGCGAAGCTGTGCCGTTCCGTTGATGGTACCCTGTGCTAAAAGAGAATCTTTTCTGATGATTTCGGTGAGGGTTTCAATTTTAAAATCTTTCAACGAAACATTCAGCGGACTATTGTTGGCCATAGATTCCGACTGGAGAAGGATTTCACTTCCCGCATTTGAAATCCGGAAATTGTCCGCAAAGATTCCTTGGTCACCGATTACGATTTTATTATCCGGCGCTACCGTCCAGTCGTTATAATTCAGTTTCAGGCCGTTGGGATTCAGAGCGATTTCTGTAGCTGAATTGACGGAAGCTGCTGTTCCGGCGATTAAATATTGGGTGACGTCTTTCTCGTCTTTTGTGGTGACGGAATATTGGATGATATTATCTGCAACATCTCCGCTGATGTTGATTTTATCCAGAGCAAAGCTTTCACTCTGCAAAGTTGCGACGTCCACTCTCAGCTGTAAAGCCTGGTCTTCATTGGTGATGAGCAACGAGGCATCCTCCACGGTATTTTCTCCGTATAAGAGTTGGGGAATGCTTCCGTTCACTTCCAGTCTGCGGGAATCGGCATCAAAATTTCCGTTCAAAGTTATGGTTTCAAAACTTTTGAGATCGGGGGCAAACCTGCGGATCAGATCATCGTTTTTGATGCTGGCATTGAACGAGAAATGCTGATTTGGGTCGGTCTTTTGCAGGGTTCCGGGTTTTTGAAACTGATAATACTGATTCAATGTTTCCTGCAAGGCGCCGAAAATCTGGGTCATTTTGTATTTCCCTGAAAGTTCAATATCGGCAACTTGGGACTGGAGTGTAAGCTGATTCAGGCTGTCGGTAGAAACGGCGTTCAGGTACACTTCCTGCAGCGGGAAAATATCTTTGGTGTCGGAAATGGCAAAATTCTGAAGGCGAAGTTCACCGTTCAGGAAATCGGGGTTCAGGTTGGTAAAATCCCCGTCCAGTTTTCCGGCAATTATCATCGGATCCTGATAAAACCCGAGTTTATTCAGATCTAGGCGGACAATATCACCGTTTATTTTTACGGACGGATTATTTTCGTTGTATATTCCCGATGCGGTGAGTTTCAGGTTGGCATTCGGATCGTGGGAATTCAGGTTCAGGCGGTACGCAGCGCGCTTGATGTTTCCGTCCAGATTCATATTCCGGTAACGGTAACCGTTGTAATCCGCTTCTTTTACGATTCCTTTTACATCGGCATTGGCTTGGTTCAGATCAAAACTCCGGCCTTTCGCCGCAATCTGAGCCGTCACTATTCCGAGGTCTTTATTCTGAATTATTCTGCCGATCTGCAGGTTCTGCAGGTTGGCTTTCACATCATACAATTCCTGGTTTTTGCGGCGCATATCGACCACAGCGTCCACGGTAGCATTCCCCAAAGTTGATATCAGCTTCAGTTCGGTGTCCACCTGTTCTGTGGTTCCTTTCGCATTTCCGGATAGCGTGAAAAAAGAGGGAAGGGTAATGTTGGAAGGAATTGTTCCTTTTGGAACCAGATTGTAAATCGTTTTTGAAGCCGAAGAAAGTTCGCGGATATTAAGGTCATAAGACAAATGATCCGGATTCATCGCGTTTCTGATCTTTCCCGAGGCGTTCACCTTCATTTGATCCAGGCCGGAAAGCTGAAGGGTTTGGATATGCAGATCGTTCAGCGTTCCTCTCATGCGGGTGTGCAGATTCAGAATTGCGTTGGGATATTGGCTGAAAGGAGCGGTGTTTCTGAGATCGGGCGCAAAAGTAAGAAGGTCTGAGAAACCAATTTTAGAATTCCTGATATTCGCTGAAATCTTCACGGCGCCCGGATTTTCTGAAAGCTGTTCTATGGAATTGTAATTCAGGACAATCTCGTCGCGAAGGAGGGTTTTGGGTGTCTGTAAATACAGGTTTCTCAGGAACGCCTGCTTTTCCCGGTAGGCAAAATCGGTTCTGAATTTCTGAATGTTCAGTCCGCGGTTTTCACGGATTTCAGCACTGTTTACCCTTCCTGCAAAGGTTCCGTTTTCCATTTTGAAATCTTCCAGATTCAGGCTGATGTTACTGAACTTCAGGTGATTGAAATCCGTTCCCTGGCGGGCTGGTGCGGCTGCGGTATTGTTGTACTCGGCCTGCACGTCGTCCAGAACCAGTTTTCCTAATAAAAGCGAGGCCGGTTTTTGTGCTTCTTCACTTGCATTTTCCTGCGGAGTTTCGGAATTATTATTGGAGGGAAGATAAAGGTCGGAACGGATTCTTGCTCCGACAAGTTTCAGGTTTTCGATATCGAAAGCATTATTTTCGATATCGATTTTGTTGATCTTTGTGCTCAGTTCTTTAAAAATGACTTTTGCAGAAGTCCGTGAATTGTCGTCACCGTAATCTACATCGAAATTGGTGAATTTTACACTGTTCAGATCAATGGACATCGGTTTCTTCCTGTTCAGGGAATCGATTGTTTCTTCGACTTCTTCCGCCACTTCTTCTATGAGATCCTGCTGAAGTTTCAGTTTCAGTCCGTCGAGATCAATGTTGTTGAGGGCATAGTCGTTATTTTCCAGATCGAAAGTTCTCACTTTTGTATTCAGTTCATTAAAATGAAAACGAATATCGTTTTGCGCCTGAAGATCGGTAAAAATGACACCGATGTCTTTCAGGTGGATTTTATCCAGCGAAATAATAAAGGGTTTGGAAGGGCTTTCCTCTGTATCTTCGGTAGCAAAAGCGTCCAGGATATAATCGAAATTGAATCTTCCTTCCTGATCGCGAACCACATGAGCGCGCACGCCTTCCATTTCTACGGAGGTAAGATCGGCTGTGGAATTGATAAGCTTCATGATGTGAAGGCCCACATCCAGTTTTTTAACAGACAATAAAGTATCCAGTTTCTCGCCTTTTAGGTGGAGGTTTTCCATAACGAGGCTGTTCGGGAAATCAATGTACACCCGTTCCAGACTCACATCGGTTTTGATTTTTTCCTCCAGATACACCACGAGTTGGTCTTTCACATAATTTTGTACAGCAGGAATCTGCAGGCTTAGAATCAGGCCAACAACGAGCACCAGAAGAGAGGCAATGCCAATCAGCGTGTATTTTAGTATCTTTTTCAGTGGGCTTTCAATAGGGTTTCAGCAAAAATAAGCATTTTAGCCACGCTTGTTTTATAAGATTTGAGAAGGAGGTTTATAGGATTATGGATAGAGTGTGTTAATCGGCGATTTGCAAGCGATTCTGAATTTTTTTATATGTTACTTTTATCTCTCTCCTTGTTTATTATCTTTAATGGAATCGATGAATCTTCGATTTATCTCAGTGTTTATTTATTGTTTTTAAAGAATCAATGCATCTACGATGTGCCTTGACGCAAAAATTAACCAAAAAGGTGCCTCTCTGTTTTTATTATTTTTAATGGAATCGGCGAACCACTTCGTTAGGTTTCAAGACTGGATCTTTGCCCATCTGATTTTATTTTTTTTAAAGGAATGAGCGAAACTCCTTCGTCGTTTTTTGCTAAAAAAACATAAATTCCTTTTAGAAATATCTGAACTTGCTCGCATTCATGTTGAGGGGAATAAGGAAATTTTTGTGGCTCGCTTCAAACACCAGATATTTTTCTTACGTGATAATAGCACGACGCAACAACAGGAATTTATGTTTTTTCTTTACGCCAAAAGCTCCTAG
>JADMKO010000039.1 GCA_015478785.1 Chryseobacterium sp.
ATGGAAGATGTTCAAAAGGCAATCTGTAATTCGCCTGAATTCGGTGGTTGTATAAGACAGGCCTTCCTGCGCGGAAGGTATTATCAAAAATAGAACGGGTATTCATCCTGTTGACATCCAAATGATCATTCAGGGTGCGCATGGCAGAATTAACTTCCAGCTTCAGGGATCTGGTAAAATTAAATCCAATACCATACTGCCATCCGAAGAAGAAATTCCGGTTTCGGATCACATCAAAATCGTTCCCTAAATTTCCATTCAGGATAGCATCAATATTACGGAACTGCAGTTCATTATAATTTCTGTCAATTTCTGTTCTGAAAGAAAGTCGTGTAGGAACAGGATTCAGGTTAAATTCCTTGATCCATTTCAGGTATTTTGCAGATTTTGCCGTATCGCTGATCATTTTTTGAAACGGACGGATTACCCAAGGTTTAAAACTGAAATTATAATCGATATTTCCTCTCAGATACTGTCTGTAATTCCGTTTGGTATAAATATCCCGAAAATAATCATCGTTGTAAACCATGGTAACCGAAAGGTTCTCTACATCATAAAAGCGAGGCTTGCTATCCGGTTTTACTCTTTCTTTATGCATATTCACTACGCCAATACTGCGTTGCTGGGTGTACGTTCTGGCGACTTCCTTCAGCATTTCTTTGTTTGGAGCTTCATCAAATTCCACATCGGTATCCAGAGGATTGTACTTCGGATCTTCAGTGGTTTGAGAATAGGAAAGATTCACCGGAATTTTGATGCCGGTTTTTTCGGGAAGAAATTTATCTGCGTTCACAGAAGCATTAATATTAAATGCCGATTGTGTGGTTTGCGCTCGTTCAGCAGGTCTGGAATCTATATTTCCAAAACCGACTGTAGAATAAGCGGCATTGGTATTAATCAAAGCCAGATCCGCCAAATTGAAACTGAGACTTGCATTTCCGGCATAACCTCCTTCATTTTCAATATCTGCTAAACGGATTTCATTCACCCAAAGGGTAATATCTTTCGCACTTCCGCCCGGTCCACTGGAATTTCTGACCCCAAGCATAATGGTGGTAACATCGCCCAGTGAAGGCCTTCCTTTCACATAAATTTTCTTAAATTCATTTCCGAAAGCCGTATATGGATAGCGATCCATAATTTGCGCACCAGATTTGTCTCTCTGAATTTTCGCATCGACAAAATGTTGCACTTCCAGATCCACTTCATTTTCAAACGGCCAGATGTCCATTGGTGAAACAGCGGTTTTGGGAGTATATTTCAGGGCAGCTTCATATTCATAATAATTGTCCGTGGCATCACTTCCCAAACGAATAAAGAATTTTGTATCCGGATCAATCTGGCCTTCATCCCTGAGATTTTCTGACTGCGCATGTACGAAAAGCTTCAACTTACGGAATCTTCTCATATCGAGTGCGGTATTTTTAAAAACTCCGCGAGCTTCATCTTTCAGTCCTTTGGCTCTCAATAATAAGGAAGCTTCATTTTGTCTTTGCGCACCTGCATTTCCGCTGAGCACCTGTCTGTCGATTCCCGGAGGCAATACATAAGGCGGCTGATTCAATCCGTTTTCCTCAAGATTTACACTTCCTACTTCAAAATTCCTGTTCTGATCTGAGGGTTCGCCGATCCCTTCACCGGAAGGTGGCACTGTATTACTTGAAATATTTTTCCCGTATTTTCTCCAATCGGAACGGATCAGATCGAAAGTTCCGAATCTCAGGGTAGCTGCTTCATCAAAACCGGTTAACAATAATCTGGCGAAACGCACATTATTCAACACAGAAGCATCGTTCGCGCCGGCTGTATTCACGTACGCTGACACAGGAATTCTCACGAGATACCAAGTTACCTCACTGTTATTTCCGTTTTCAAATGTCACCGGAACACGCTTTACATCCGCAATGTGATTATCGGTTCCTAATGCCAGACTCGCAGGATCCAGACGGATTTCATATTGATTGTAATATTCGCTTTGATCCAGGTTGAAATCCCGGTTTACATCTTCCGCATCTGGCGTTTGCGAAGCGACTTCCATGGAATTACTTTGGGAATTTCCCTCCGGATTTCGGAAATATTTATAGCGTTGCATGACCGAAGAGGCCAAACTTCCAGTAAATTTATCAGACAGATAAAACACAAAGTCATCCGCTGCAGGATCCGGAATATTGGTAACCGGATTGACAAAATTAGTTCCGAAGCGCACTGCTTCTCCGGCTCCATCCAGTCCGTCGTACCCAAGATCCTGAGCTACTCTATCGTTTCCTTCTGTAGAAAATGCATAAAGAATGGGCGGTTGTTTGGGCTGAATCCCTAAGTTGGAATTAGAAGTTGTAGCCGGTGTGGAAGGTGTGGGCAAGCCGTTTTCATACTGCATCAGCCCGTCTTTCAGAACATCTTCGGAAACGTTTCCAAGGTGGAGTAACATACGCGGATTTACTCCCAATGTATTGCCGTCCGCATACGGATCCATCATCCAGAATTCTACATATTCAATATTGGAATTAACAAAATTAGAAATATTAATAGGACGCATCAATCCACCCCAACGTTGCTGCGTAGTTTCCGGATTCGGATTGACATTATATGGACCTCTTTCCTGTGGGAAATAAGCAATATCAAAAGTACTGGTGAAAATTTGTTCTCCAGCCACAAGATCGCGGCTGTTGTAAAGTTCCTGAACCTCAACTCTTCGTGAAGTATGATTGGAAACGGCATCTGCATTGATACCATTCGGTCCATTTCCTCCGACTCCCCAAAATCTCGGATCAATATTATACCAGGAAATGAGTGCTCTCCCGTTTCCGTTGGTGACATCATCATTTTTTCCTGCGCCGGCAAATACAGGATCATTCTGATTTTTTTCTGGTTTTGAAGCTAATGCCCAGGCAGCAGGTTCTTTTAATGAAATTCTTGAAGTGGTTTGCTCAAAATCATCTACATACGATTGATTATTAATCGCACTATTCAATCCCGGAAGCAAATAAGCTGCCTCCATTTTAAAATTAAGATTGGAAGGTGCTTCGGTATTAACCAAAGGAATTTTATCCGTAAAGCGGGTTAAAAACGGCAACTGGTTGTTGTACATCATATTGACCCCGAACATCGTATTGTTGACAGCTTCCTGTCCGAAATTCACTTTCTGGGTCAGCGGCGATTCGGAATAATTCACCACAGTTCCTCCGAACAGGAAATTTTCACTTACCCTTCGCTCAAGATTTAATCCCAAAAATCTTTTCTGCTGCGTATTGAAAGTAAGTTGATTTTCGAGAGAAATATTAATCGCTTGGCCGGATTGTTTTACCTGTTCATTGATAATGGTCACCTGTCCCAGCATATAATCGACTGTATAATCGATGCCTTCAGTAAGCTGCACTCCGTTGGCGGTCACTTTCACAGAACCTTGCGGAACATTGATAGCACCAAGAGAAATTCCCTGTCCCTGCGATCCCTGATATCGGCCTTCCATGGTGTATCGCAGCGCAAGATTGCTTTGTGATGCCACCTGTTTCTGTTGGGTATAAAGATCTGTGAAAACGTATTGCGGATCATTACTTCCCAGCACTCCGGCCATATAGCTTCCAAAAGGCTGCACCTTGGTGAATAAAAGTTTCCCTTCTTCCGGACGAATAGTGATTTGCGGAACAAAATCGAAAATTCCGTCACCTAGAACGCCATTGTTATTCTGGACATCATTATGAAGATTCAAACGGTCCCAGTTCAGAAGTTTCAGAAGATTCGTATCCTGAACAGGAGTATTAGGTAAATAATTAAGTTTACCACCCGTTTGTGTATCCCGGTAATAGACATTTAACATGAAATTCTCCGGGCTGATTTGCATCGATTCCAAAGAATAAATATTCTTCATCATCAAATTCCACATCGGAGAAGTTGTTTTTACATTGGTATTCGGCTTCAGGACTTTGGTAATAACCACGGAACTTTCCTCGGAAAACTCACCAATTTTGTACACCTGATTAGAACCACTGACGGTGTAGGAGTAGGAAACCGAAAGAAGCTGATTGTCATTCAGCCGTTGATTCAAAGAAATATATCCGAGTTGCGGATGAAATTTGAATTCATTTTCTGAAAGTTTCCTCGCTTTTCTGTTAAAAATAAACTGTTCGCCATCCTGAAAGGTTTCGGGAGTTCCGGAAGCGTTGGGTAAACTTTGGCCGTTAATCGTGTTGTAGGCGGTGTTAATATCTCTAAGTCCCGGCCCGAGTCCGTTCACTAATTGGTAAAGATTGTTCTGCGAATTGTCCGGATATCCTGAAATACCATCACCCAAATCCCGGATTCCGACAATACTTTTCTGAAAAGAAAGGCTGCTGTTGCCCTGATCCAAAACCCAGACTTCAATCCGGTTAATGCTGACTCTGGAATTGATCTGCGGATAATTCAGAAGCGCATTATCATACTGATTAAAGAAATAATGGTTCAGAAAATAATGCTGATTGTCATCATATTCAATGGCATTAATTTTAAAAGTATTCATAACCCCTCCGCCTTGTACCACGATATTACGGGCTTCTCCCTGCTGTTGGGAAAAAACGAGTGTTCCGTAGGTTTTTCCGGCCTGAAACTCAGTCTTGATTCCGAAAAGAGATTCCGAGCCGCGAATGAGGCTGGTGGAAAGCGGCATATTCACGTTTCCGAGTTCTACTCTTTTTATAAATTTATCTTCGCCACCGGTAGTAGGATCATGCAGGCCTTTGGTTTGAAGATCTTTCCAGGTTCCTTTTGCCTGCCACACCAGGTTCATCTTATTCTCAAAAGCAAATCCGCTTTGGGTATCGTAATTGGCTTTCAACTGGAGATTTTCTCCTACTTTACCTAAAAGTCCCAACTGGATCCGCTGATCGATATCAAAGGCGAAACTTGTTCTGTTTTGAGGAAGGATGAGTGGATTATCAATTTTCTGATACAATCCGCCGACATCGAATGAAGCAAAACCCGACGGAATAATTTCAATTTTATTTCCTCCGAAAATACTTTCGAATATTTTGTTGCGGATGCTCATGGCCGGAATCAGGCCTCTTCGCCGGGCTTCGTCTTTATCTTTCCGGAAGAGCAAACTGTAATGGTCAGACTTGTCTTTGTAATAATCCCTCGCTGCCTGTGTCATCATGAAATCCTGATATTCCCGGGGTGTCATCACATACGGCGGCCCGGTCACAATTTCGCCAATCTTGGGATACACATAATACATTCCTGTTTGTATATCATAGAATCCTTCGTATACTGTGGGATCCGGCAATTGATATTCCTGCCTTACGGAGGCTTCGGTTTCGGGATTTTGCTGCGCATTTGCCTGTGAGATTCCCAGACACAAAAGTATTGCTGCAAACAGAGGATATAGAGAGATTTTATTTTTCACGGAAAGTCTTACATGTTTTTTAAAATTTGTTTTACCAAATCTTCAACGGAATAATCCGGATACTGTTTCAGAATTTTATCGGCGATTCTCTCGCTCATTTTTCTTGGAATGCCCAATACTTCTAATGCAGATAACGCTTCATCTTTTACTTTATTATCCGCAAATGTAGAAATATTTTCTTCAGAAACATTGAATTTTAATACTTTATCCCGAAGATCGACAATGATGCGTTCGGCGGTTTTGACACCGATTCCCTTTACTTTTTGCAGCAAAGCACTGTTGCCGTTTCCGATAGCTCCGGCAATTTCCAGCAGGCTGAGCGATGACAGCACCAACAATGCAGACACAGCACCTACTCCACTGACGGAAATTAACAAATTAAACATTTCTTTTTCTTCCTTGCTGAAAAAGCCAAACAGCTGATGGCTGTCCTCACGAATAATTTGCTGTGTAAAAAGAAAAACCGGTTGTTGATGTGCCAATTTCTGTGATGTCTGTAAACTAATACCGACATAATAACCGATCCCATTTACGTCGATCACGACATGTGTCGCTCCCAAT
>JADMKO010000040.1 GCA_015478785.1 Chryseobacterium sp.
GGTCAGCGATGTAGCCACCAATGAGCGGTGTCAGATAAACAAGACCAGTAAATGATCCGTAAATATTGGATGCGTATGCTTTGTCAAAGACCAGCGCCTTGGTCATGTACAGCACAAAAATTGCACGCATCCCATAGTAGGAAAAACGTTCCCACATTTCTGTAAAAAACAGAGAGTAAAGTCCCTTTGGATGCCCTTGAGTTGGCTTTGCTGTATCCATATTGAATGTTAATTATTGTTAAGACCCACAAATATACTTTTTTTTGGTAATCGAACAAGACTTACCAGAAGAAAAAATCGCAACCTGAGGCTGCGATTATTGTATTGAATAAAAATTAAATATTAGTTGACTCCTTTTTCTTTCATTACTTTATTGAGCTGTTTCAAAATAGAAAGCCCTAAAAGTGTGGCCAATAATAATAATCCGAAATTTACCCAGAAGAAATTGGCTTTGTCTTCATAGTTGTACCACAAGCTGGCAAGTACACCAGAAAGTTTATTTCCAATAGACGTGGAAAGGAAAAATCCTCCCATCATCAATGCCGTAATTCTTGGAGGCGAAAGTTTGGAAACCAAAGATAAGCCCATCGGAGAAAGACATAATTCACCCACGGTGATGACTCCATACGCAGCGATGAGCCACCACGATGATACTTTTTCAAGGCCGTTTCCACCGGCATATACGGCACCTACCATTACGAGACAGGATAATGCGGAAATGAATAATCCAATTACGATTTTAGAAGGTGTTGTGGGTTCTTTGCCTCGCCTTCGCAGGAACATGAAAACGCCTACCAACACCGGTGTCAGCACAATGACCCAGAACGGATTTACCGATTGGAATAATTCTGTATTGAAGAGATAAACGCTTTTGTCCGGAGCTGCTTCCAATGAAGCCTGCTGTTCCGGACTGATATTCCGGAAATAAATATCTTTCCCCATTTCCCGAACCGGATTGCCGGCATCATCCTTTAATGCCACAAACTGATTATCATAAGTGGGTACTTCCCGATCAATAAACTCTTTCGTTTCTACTAAGGAAAATGCTCTCAGCGGTTCTTCTATGATTGCCGGAGCAGTACGATCGGTGTAATGTTCAGCCCAGTTGGTTAATGCGGTACCATTTTGTTTGAAAATCGCCCAAAACATCAGACAGACTGCAAATATCGCGAGCAACGCCCCAATAGGTCTTTTATCTTCTTTATTCGCTTTGAAATATAAACTGACATAAAAATACACTACCGGAATACAGGCAAACAGGAAAGCATCGTCCGTTTGTTTTCCAAAGATTGTATCTCCGAGAAGCATGCCGGGCAAAAACCATCCGATTAAACCGGCAATAATTGCAGGTAAAAAGACCTGTAGCAAAACAGTGGACAGTTTGGTATCGCCATCTTGGACGGGTTTCATCACATTGGCTTCACGCAAATGTTTCATTCCTATTGAAAAGACAACCAAGCCTACCAGCATTCCGACACCGGCGGTGATGAATGCCGGTCCCCATCCATATTCGTTGCGCATATAAGCCGCCACAAAATTACAGATGAGCGCACCGATATTGATTCCCATATAAAAGATGTTATAACCCGCATCTTTATTGGCTTTGTACGGTTCTTCGGTGTAGAGGTTTCCAAGTAAGGTTGAAATACTGGGTTTGAAAAATCCATTCCCAAGAATTACCAAGCCTAATGAAAGGTAAAACATGGGCAATTGTTGAAATAATCCCACACCTATGTACCCGGCTGCCATTAAAACTCCGCCGATATAAATGGCTTTTACGTAGCCCAAAACCCGGTCAGCAAGAAAGCCGCCAAGGAATGGTGTCAGATAGGTGAGAGCGATAAAAGTTCCAAAGATATCGTAGGCATCTTTTGGTAAAAAATTCATTCCTCCGGTGTCTCGCGGATCGATCATGTACAGAACGAAAATTCCGAGTATGAGATAATATCCGAACCTTTCCCACATTTCTGTGAAGAAAAGAAATGGAAGCCCTTTCGGGTGTTTGTTGGTTGTTTTGTCCATATATCAGTTTTAAATTTTAATAGATTAAAAATATTACAACTTTTCCAGAATATAATCCGTCATCATCTGATACAGTTGCGGTCGTGTATTTCCACCGTAGATGCCGTGGTTCTTGTCAGGATAAGTCATAAACTGGAATTTCTTTTTGTTTTGAATAAGTGCTTCTGCAAAGGTGGCCGCATTTTGATAATGAACGTTGTCATCGGCAGTACCGTGAACCATGAGGAAATTTCCTTTCATCAGTTTTGCAAAATGAATGGGAGAATTGTCATCATATCCTGAAGGATTTTCTTGCGGAGTGCGCATAAATCTTTCGGTATAAACAGTGTCGTAATACCTCCAGTTGCTGACGGGAGCCACAGCGATTCCGGTTTTGAAAACATCTGCACCTTTGGTCAGCGCAAGTCCGGCCATATAACCACCATAACTCCAGCCGAAAATTCCAATTCTGGAAGCATCAACATAGGATTGTTTCCCAAACCATTTGGCGGCAGTAATCTGATCTTCGATCTCATATTTTCCCAGCTGCATATAGGTTACTTTCTTGAATTTCGTTCCTTTTCCGCCTGTTCCTCGTCCGTCAACACAAGCTACAATGTATCCCTGCTGTACAAGATGGCTGAACCACAATCCGTTGCCGCCGTCCCATGAATTGGTTACTTGTTGAGATCCGGGCCCGGAATATTGGTACATAAATAATGGATATTTTTTATTCGGATCGAAATTTTTTGGTTTCATGATCCACGCGTTCATCTGATCGCCGGCTTCGTTGGGAATCGTGATAAATTCTCTGGCTACCCAACCGTCAGATTTTAATTTATCCAGCATTTCACTGTTGTTTTGCAATGGTCTCACGGTTTTTCCCTGGTTGTCTTTCAGCGTAAAAGTATGAGGCTGGGAAGCGGTGGATGAAGTTTCAATAAAATAATGAAAATTCCCGCTGAAATTAGCCGAATTGTTGCCTTCACGCGGCGAAACAATAGAAGATTTCCCGTTAGAGATATTTACTTTGGAAATAACTTTGTGAATACTTCCGGTTTGATTTGTCTGAACAAAAATCTCGTTGCTGGCCGGATTGTAACCATAATAATCGGTTACTTCCCAGTTTCCTTTGGTGATTTGCTTTTTCAGTTTGCCGTTAGCATCATACCAATAAAGATGGCGATAACCGTCTCTTTCGCTGGCCCAAAGAAAAGAATTGTCTTTAAGAAATTCCATCGTGACATTATCTGTATCTACCCATTTTTCGTCCGTTTCGGTGAAGAGTTTTGTGACAGATCCGGTTTTGGTATTTACTTTCAGAACATCCGAAGCATTTTGAATTCTCTCCGAAGTAATCAAAATCATTTCATCTGCTTTTGCCGTCTGAATGACATTTGGGATGTAATAATTTTTAAAACCCGACAGATCCAAAGGCAAAATCGCTCCAGAATTTAAGCGGTAAAGATGCGCAGAAACCTTAGCGTTTTCTTCGCCTGCTTTTGGATATTTGAAACGCATTTCCGCCGGATAAAGCAAATCGCCGTAAATCGGAATATAGACTTCTTTTACTTCGCTTTCATCAGATTTTACAAAGACAATAGCGTCAGAATTTTTAGTCCATTCATACATTCGGGCATGGCCAAATTCTTCCTCATATACCCAATCCGCCAATCCGTTCAGGATATGGTTTTTCTTTCCGTCGTGAGTAATTTGAGTAATTTTTCCATTATTCAAATCCTGATAATACAGATTGTTGTCAGAAATAAAAGCCACTTTTTCCGCATCGGGCGAAAATCTCGGTTCCTGAACAGGATTTCCATTATTCAACGGAATGGTTCTTTGTGATTTTAAATCTTTAATTTCAAATTTTCCCAGAAAAGAATGTCGATAAATGGGCTGACTTTCTTTCAGCAACAGGATTTTATTTTCATCTTCGGAAAATTCATAGCTTTCGTAGTTTCCTTCGGTTATTATTCCTGATTTCTGTCCGGTTTGATAGGAGAATTTGACGATTCCATCACGTTCAATTACAGTGTAATGTTCGCCGTTTTTCATGGAATTGATTCCTGAAATTCCTTTGCCACGGTAATATCCTGAATATATCTTATCGAGCGTGATTTGCTGTGCTAATGTAATTTGAAAAGTAGTAAAAAGTAATAAGGATAAAACAATTTTTTTCATGTATTCTAAGGTAAGTTTTCAAAGATATAAAATTTCTTAAAATGGCAGCAGGTTTACGGATTTAAGTTCTTGGGAGCAGCTGCAGCTGAATCCTTTTTTATTGGCGGATTGATATTAATTTCCAGATCATCCGAGCTCAGTTGTTCTAATGTTTCGTCGCTGGCATACATCACAATTGCTGTTAGAAGAAGCGTTAACGATAAAAACATCACATAGAAAAAAGTAAATGTAAAGGACAGAAAGTTAGACCACAGTGTTCTTATTACAATAATTTTCTTACTTCTCCCTTTGAAAAACTGAAGAAAAGTCCAAATATTCAAGCTCATCGCAATCAGCAGAAATATTCCCATGAGATCACGTTCTATAAAGTGTCCGATGAGTTCTGTGAAGAAATAAACCACCAAAGCCTGTCCTGCAAGAAAAGTCATAACCACCAACCATTCTGCATAGTATAATCTGTATTTTCGGAATCCTAAATAGAATCCCAACGCAGCGGCAGGAATCATCAGTAAAATAAGAAAAGCAAGATGATCGGCGAACCAACCTATAATGTTTTCCAGAAAATCAGACATATTGATAAAGTCTGGATTTTCAGCTAATTGAGGGTCGTCTTCTTCTTCAAAAAACTTCTCCCTTTCTCCATTTTCAATTACAAAATGATTCAACAAACCGCACAAGGTTCCAAGAATAACCACAAAAAGCACGGGTTTAAAATGATTTTTTCTCCTTCCTTCCAGATATTCGCGAATGGTATGGCCCGGTTTTGTGAAAAGCATTTTAATGCTATAAAGAATTCCTTTGTCCACGTGGAAAACTCCGTGTTGTATTTCATGCATCAGAAAATGAAAATCGATACGTTCAGTATCCGCTTTTTGTCCACACGTGGGGCAGAATTTCTGTTCTATAAGTAAATGTTGCCCACAATTTCTACAGAGCTTCCGTTCATTTTGCATCGTAAAAGTTTTTGTCAAAAGTATTCTATTTCTGAATTATATTCATCTAAATTTATAAAAAACGGATGGTGGTGCTATTTTTAAGTAATTTTAAAGTGTGTAATTTTGATTTCACAAACATCAGAGTTCATGATAAAATATATGAAGTTCCTATTTAAAAAGAAAAATTCGTTTCCGATGTTCCTAACAAACTTGCTGAGAAATATTTTTTCCATGAAGAAAAAGAAGGTTTCCAAACTTCCGGAATCTTCTCACAAACCAAAACTGGAAGAAGAGCTGCCCGAAAACGCTTCACCGGTATGCTTTGCGGAAAGTTCTGAAATAAGGGAAGAATATAAAGTTTGATTTTGCTCTTTATAAAATCTGAAATCAATTTGCTTTTCTGATAAAAGTCACTATGTCAACTGGTTTACTTGCGGTTTATCTTGGTAAATTTACATTGTATAATAAAGACTATCAATATGAAAACCGAAATTGCTGTTTTTCCGCTTGTGAGCACTTTGGAACACCTCACGATTCATCCAAAAGAATTCAATGAGGTAACAGCTGAGCTGTTCGGCTACAATTATGAAGACTATAATGCGCTTTTTGAAATTGACAAAATCAGTCTTGATAAAGATGCGCACGTCAGAATTCCGGTTTTCAGCAATGAAGAATGTACTGTTTTCTTACGGATTTGGGGGCCAGATAATGCAACTGCAATACACGATCATTATCATTGGAAGGGCAAAATAAAGGTA
>JADMKO010000041.1 GCA_015478785.1 Chryseobacterium sp.
GATGAAAATTGCGGAAGCATTCAACAAAGCCATTAGAAACGGAGAAATTGGTCCCGTGGTTTTAGGCCGCGATCATCATGATGTTTCCGGAACCGATTCGCCCTACCGTGAAACATCCAATATTTACGACGGTTCGCGCTTCACTGCAGATATGGCCATTCACAACGTTATTGGCGACAGTTTCCGCGGTGCTACCTGGGTTTCTATTCACAACGGCGGTGGAGTAGGCTGGGGCGAAGTGATCAACGGCGGCTTCGGGATGTTGCTGGACGGAAGCGACGATGCCGACAGAAGGCTGAAATCCATGCTGTTCTGGGATGTGAACAACGGAATTTCCCGCAGATCATGGGCGAGAAATGAAGGAGCCATTTTCGCCATCAAACGGGCGATGGAAGCAGAACCGAACTTAAAAGTGACGCTGCCCAATTTTGTCGACGAAAGTCTTTTTTAACGAGATGCAGTAATAAGCTTAAAGTATTGAAAGAGACGCTGTAATTTTAATCAATTGAGCTTATCAAGGTAAAAATAAATGTTTCAGGTATCAATAAATAGCTATATTTGTATCATAAACTGACTTTAAAAGTAAATGAAATGATAGCGGATATTAAAAAATTCATATTTATACAGAATAATATCGACCGGATTCTGAAAGAGTCTCCGTTCAAAATGAACTATATCATTGAAAAATCGGGCATTAAAAAACCGACTTTCTTCAGAAAACTGAGAGAGAAAAAATTCACTCCGGAGGAACTTCTGGAAATCGCCAAAGCCGTGGAAGTAAAAGAATGGCGCAACGAAACCAAAGAAGAAATCTTGGAATCACTGAAAAAAGCGGAAGAAGATTTTAAAAACGGAAAGGGAATTCCGGGTGATGTATTCATGTCAAGGCTGAATCAAAGACTCGCAAAATATCGTGAAGAGGAAGTATCAGGTTCATGAGCAAGCAGAACAGGATCTGCTGAAAAAGTGGAATTACGCCGTGCTTTTTGATTTTCTTGAAAAGTTCAGGAAGGCCATTGATATATTATTGAATGATAAAATCGTTTTTCAAAAGTATGAAGATACCAGATATCACAAATTTCTTCTAACCAACCACAATACGATCATCTACAATTACAAAGATGATGAACTGCACATTTACCGCATCCTCCAAAACTTTCAAAATCCTGAGGATAATTACGAATCCCTAACCAGTGAATAAGATCCTGTGTGCTTTATATTTATTATTTCATCAGGATCACCTAATTTTGCCTACATTTAAATAAAAGCACTTATGATTACACTTTTTGCCCGGACGATATTCATCCTATCGCTGTTTTCCGCAGCGCTTTTTTCTGCCCAAACAGGAAGCCTGAACATCAATGTCTTTGATGATTTCTCAAAAAAACCTTTAGCAGCTACGGTTACAGTCACTTCCTCCGGACAGGAGTTTTTGGGTGAGGGAAATGTGATACTCCCGGATTTGCCCGCAGGAAATTATAGTTTTCAGATCTCTGCCGAAGGATATCAGAACGGTTCCCTGAATGATATTTCCGTGGTTCCCAACCAAAACCTTACGTTTTCCATCGGGCTTCAGAAAACCACCACCAGTGAACAGGAAATCGAAGCGGTGGTCATCACGGCCAGAGTGTACAAAACTACTGCAGAAAGCCCGGTGTCCCTTCGAAACATTACCAGTGAAGAAGTGCAGAAAAATGCCGGTTCCAACCGTGATATTTCAAAAGCCATTCTTTCTCTTCCCGGAGTAGGATCCACGGCAACCTTCCGAAACGACCTTTTTATTCGGGGCGGAAGTTCAGCAGAAAATAAATTTTATATCGACGGCATCGAGGTTCCCGTCATCAATCATTTTCAGACTCAGGGAGCGAGCGGCGGTCCGCGGGGTCTGATTACCATTGATTTTATTAAAGATGTGGATTTCTACAGCGGTGCTTTTCCCGCCAAACGGAACGGAACGCTTTCCTCGTTATTTGAATTCAACTTAAAACAGGCGCGTAAGGATAAAATTGGATACAAAGCGGTGATAGGCCTGGATGATATGCAGCTGATGGCCGACGGCCCGCTTTCTAAAGACCAGAGCTGGACAGGGCTTTTCAGCGTGAGGAAATCGAATCTTCAGTTGCTTTTCAAAGCGATCGGATTGCCGTTTCTGCCGAGTTATTATGATTCTACTTTCAAGGTTTCAAAGAAATTTAAAAACGGAAATGAATTGTATTTCATTGGATTAGGCGCTCTGGATGAGTTTAAATTTAATGAAAATGCGAAAGCTACTTTGAACAATCAGACCCTTATTGAAAGGCTTCCCGTATCGCCGCAGTGGAATTATACCATTGGCGCCGGATACCGTCACCTGGCAGAAAACGGAAACTGGCTTTTCACCTGGAGCAGAAATATGCTGGACAATAAGGCGACGAAATACTACCGGAATATCGAAACACCAGCGAATCTCCTCACCCGTTATCACTCGCAGGAAAGTGAAAATAAAATCCGGATTGACCGCAACTTCCGCCTTGGCGATTTTCAGCTGAGTGCCGGAACGAACGTTAATTTTGCCCGTTATTTCAATGATTCTGATCTGCGGATCATTACCCAGAGCGGCCCGGTGATCGATAACTATCTTTCCGATCTCAACCTGACACAATATGGTTTTTATCTGCAGGGTTCGCGGAAACTGCTAGACAGTAAACTGGAACTTTCAGGAGGACTCAGAATCGATGGAAGCGATTATTCGAAAATGACGTCCAATCCTCTGGAACAGTTTTCTCCCAGAATTTCCGCCAGATACCGTTTTGCAGAACGCTTTGCCCTGAACCTGAACGGGGGAATCTACCACATGTTGCCTTCCTATACGGCGTTAGGATTTATTCAGAATGGAAATCTCATCAATCAGAATATGTTGAAGTACATCCGAAACGAGCAGATCGTCGGAGGAATTGAATTTAATGGAAAAAACAATCTGCGCATCACTGCTGAAACCTATTACAAGAAATATAAAAACTATCCTTTCTCGCTTCGCAACGGGATTTCTTTGGCGAATGTTGGCGGCGACTTCGGAGTAGTAGGCGCCGAGCCTTTGGACAGCAGAGGAGTGGGGGAAACCTACGGTGTTGAAATTCTCGCGCAGAAAAGAACCCTGAACGATTTCTACGGCATCGCCTCTTATACTTTCGGACACTCCAGATTCAGTGATATCAACGGCAGCCTGAAACCTTCCAGCTGGGATAGTCGCCACATCCTCTCGCTTACAGGTGGAAAATACTTCAGCCGCAACTGGAATATTGGCGCAAGGTTCAGAATGCAGACCGGCCTTCCGGAAACCCCTTACGACATCGCCAGAAGCCAGCTGGTGAACGTTTGGAATATTGCCAACGCGCCGGTGTCCAACTATGCGCTGCTGAATTCCCAACGTGGAAATGTGGTGCATCAGCTCGACATCAGAGCCGAAAAGAAATGGATTTTCAGCAAATGGCAGATGACTTTCTATGTAGATGTGGTGAATGCCTACGGTTCCAAAAGCCCGAGCAGGCTGCCCGTTATTGCGCTCGAAAGAGGTGCTGATGGAAACGGAATTATTGCCAATCCGGGAGCTCCGCAAAATGACCAGGTGTATCAACTGAATTATGGCGAAAACGACGGCTCAACACCGCTGCCGTATTTCGGATTTATTTTTGAATTCTAACAGGCTCTAAAAAAATACTAAAAAAGATAATCCCTCATCCGCTGTTTCTGAGAAACGAAGGGTGTGGGATCTTTTTTTACAAAAGAAGTAAGATACCCTTAACCGGAAGGCATTGCTTTATAAATCCACATTCTTTCTTTCTGTTCCAAAAAAATTCTTTATTTTCGGTTTTTCTAAAACTAAAAGTATGCAAAATCAACAGGGTTCTGTTTTCGATTCTCAGGTGTTGGGCCATCCTTCCGCATTATTTGTATTGTTTTTCACCGAAATGTGGGAGCGTTTTTCCTTCTACGGAATGCGGGTGCTCCTGGTGTTATTCCTCACCGCAGGTTTGCTTTCCGATAATCCGGGATGGGAATGGCCGCGAGAAAATGCGTTGGCACTCATCGGAACCTACGGATCACTTCTCTATTTAACGCCACTCGTCGGAGGATATATTGCCGACAAGTTTACGGGATATCGTATGGCGGTGGTGATTGGCTGTATCGTCATGACGCTGGGACACGCTGCCATGGCGGTGGAAACCAAAGGGTTCTTCTACCTTGGTTTGGCTTTACTGGTCATTGGGACCGGTTTCTTTAAACCGAATATTACGTCCATGATTTCCACCATGTACAAAGGGAAAAACGAGAAAAAAGACGGCGCTTACACCATTTTCTATATGGGCGTGAATGCCGGAGCGTTTTTCGGAATGATGCTGTGCGGGTATCTGGGCGAAAACTTCGGCTGGTCCTGGGGATTCGGTCTGGCAGGGATATTTATGATGTTGGGATGCCTTCAGTTCTGGCTTGCAAAACCCATTTTTGGAAATATCGGTGCGCCGCCATCACAACTTAAAATGCTGCAGGCAGAAGATGTAGCCGATGAAATTCCGGATATTGCAGGAGGTCCGGTGGTAGTGAACGAAGCTACGGACAAAAGAAATCCTTTCAAATTGCTGGATTATGTTCTTATCGTTGTTTCTGCCGTTGGCGGATTGCTCTATCTTTTCAATGATCCGCTGGAAAAAATTGAAAAAATCAACCTGTTGCCTTTCACCGTAGGAAACCTGAGCGGAACCAGTTTTGTGGTGTTACTCGCATTGGTATCTTTCCTTATATTGCTCATTTCCCGTATCGCAAGGTATTCCGCCATTACCCGTGACAGAATTATCGCGGTGTGCTTTTGTGGATTGTTTACCGTGTTCTTTTTCATGGCTTTCGAACAATCATTGGGATCCATGACTATTTTTGCAGATAGCTATACCAACCGCGAACTGGAAGGTTCTGCCGCCATGATCTTTAAAATTATTGATGCGCTGCTCACCACAGTTCCGCTCATCATCGTTTCATGGGTGCTGCTGAAGCTTTTCGGGCAGACCTTTAAAAGAATCAGCGTTTCCAATATCATTTTGGGAATTACATTTATCGGTATTTGGGCTTTGGTACTGTTCAGGTTGTTCAATAAATTTTCCGAACCGGGCAATACCATTGACGCGTCGTGGTTCGCCATCCTCAATTCCTTCTTTATTATTTCTTTGGCGCCGCTGTTTTCCAAATGGTGGGAAAGCAAATACAATCCAAGTGCAGGAATGAAGTACGGCTTCGGGCTCATCCTTTTGGGCATCGGCTTTGGTATTCTGGCGTACGGTGCGTGGGACATTCCGCAGGGAGCCATGACGGCAAAAGTGAGCATGATCTTCCTTATTCTGGCGTATCTGTTTCATACCATGGGCGAACTGTGCCTGTCGCCGTTGGGACTGTCGTATGTCAGCAAACTCGTGCCGCCGCGCATGATCGGGTTTATGTTCGGGGTGTGGTATCTCGCCATAGCAGTAGGGCAGAAGTCGGCAGGAGCCATGGGCGGAATGATCGATAAAATTTCAAATGAATATTCCATCGGAACCTTCTTCCTCATATTTACGGTCGTGCCTATGGGAATGGGACTCATCGCCATCATGCTGAGCCCGGTCATGAAGAAATTGATGCACGGTATCCGTTAGAATCCCCCTTAAACAACATTGCCAAAGTTTCACACTTTGGCAATGCTGTTTTGGGTTTGTTAAATTCTTCCCGGCAACTCACATCCCCTCACCAACTAGCAAATAAGCAAATACGCAAATAAGCAAAAAACCACCCCGTCATCCTCCTTCGTCGGACGCCACCCCTCC
>JADMKO010000042.1 GCA_015478785.1 Chryseobacterium sp.
CAAAATCATCCTTTCCCCCGGACCTGGAGTTCCTTCTGAAGCAGGAAATCTTCTGGACGTGATTCAGGAATTTCACCACAAAAAACCAATGTTGGGAGTCTGTCTCGGGATGCAGGCGATTGCGGAAACTTTTGGCGGAAGCCTGATCAACCTGAAACAACCTTTTCACGGCGTAGCTACAAAAGCGATTCGAATAAAAGAATGTGCGCTGCTGAAAAACCTTCCCGACTCTTTTGACGTCGGAAGATATCACAGTTGGGCCGTATCAAAAGAAAATTTCCCTGAAGAACTGGAAATTACTTCTGTGGACCCGGAAGGCCGGATCATGTCTCTGCAACATAAAACATTTCCTCTTCACGGTGTACAGTTTCACCCGGAAAGCATTCTGACACCTTTGGGGAAAACAATTCTGAGCAATTTTCTGAAATAAAAACTACTGCTTCCACAATTCCTATTCCTTGCATAAGAACATTATTTTGTACATTTGGGCACCAATATTATTCTCATGACCATTACCCAAAATAAAACGGTGCAATTTCAGGATCTTGGAATCACCGACTATATGGACGCCTTTGCACAGCAGGAACAGCTGATGAAATCCATCATCGATCTGAAAACCAAAAACCGCGACCGCACCGACGGAAATATCGAAGAAACCCCCAATTATTTTCTTTTTGTAGAGCATCCTCATGTATATACTCTGGGAAAATCCGGCGATGAACACAATATGCTCGCCAACGAACATAAATTAAAGGAAATCGACGCTACTTTTGTGAAAACCAACCGTGGCGGCGACATTACTTATCATGGTTTCGGACAAATTGTAGGCTACCCTATTGTCGATCTGGATAATTTTAAATCTGACATCCATCTCTACATGAGAAATCTGGAAGAAGTCATCATCCGGGTGATTGCGGAATATGGCCTGAAAGGCGAACGCAGCGAAGGCGAAACCGGCGTTTGGCTGGATGTAGGACGGCCGTACGCCAGAAAAATATGTGCTCTGGGTGTGAAAACTTCCAAATGGGTGACCATGCACGGATTTGCGCTGAACGTGAATACCGATTTGAGGTATTTTGAATACATCATTCCCTGCGGGATCAAAGACAAAGCCGTCACTTCCCTCGCCCGCGAACTGGAACGGAATTTTACTGAAGAAGAAACCGCTGAAGTGAAAGAGAAAATCAAAAAACATTTCATTGATGTGTTTGGAGCCCGTTTTGAAAGCCTGAATAAGTAAGCAGTCATTCATGTTCAGCAAAGAAGAAGCCGCCCAACTGAAAAAAGAATTCTGGACCGCTTTCGGGAAAAGTTTCCCGAGGAAATGGATTCTGTATGACACCAAAATCAAGGATTTTTCATTCAAATTCTCTGCCGACAATAAGAAAGCGGAAGTTTCACTGGACATTGAAATGAAAGACGAACTGTTCCGCAATGCCTATTATGAAAAAATCTGGTCGCTGGAAACGATTCTGGAAGAGCATATCGGCGACTTCCAGAAAGACGAATTTTATACGTTAGACAACGGCAAAGTGATCAGCCGAATCTGGGCCGAAAAAACCGGCGTTTCCATTTTCAACAAAGCTTCCTGGCGGGACATCTTTGAATTCTTTATCGAAAAAATGGACGGCTTCGAACGGTTCTATTTGGAGTATGAGGATTTCATAAAGGATGTGTAAATCTAATGGCGCTAATTCAGGTTTTGTAAACTCATCAATTTTTCTCACCCCCGAAGGGTGTTGCAAGCTGAGGGATTGTTTTGCGCACAGATTCCACAGGTGAACACAGATGATTGCGTTGCTTTGCTTATCTGCTTATTTGCTCTTTTACAAATTAGCTTTGGTAACAGGCAGATCTTCTTCGTTTGAAATTTCATTCTGTTTTTCTTTAAAGTACTCCGGCGGGAAGCGGTACTCATCCTGCAATTCTCCTTGTGCATAATCAGCCATGACGAGCAGAACCGACGATTCGTCCAAGGCCTGAATGGAACTTGCATACCCCGCAGGAATATGTAATATGTCCATCTGATCTGCGGTCAGAACAAATTCTAATTGAGGCAAGCCTGGAGACGGGTTGTTCCAATCGTCAATTTCTATGAGGAGGACTTTAAACTTTCCAGTCAATGCAGAAAACCAGCGCTGTTCCACTGCATGACCCTGCCATGCCCTTACGAACACGGTATCGGTATTCCTTAGGGTAAATACCTTTTTAATTCCCTGATCTGTCAGGCATTCACTAAAGATATTATTGTACGAGATGGTCCCGCGGGCATCTTTATGAATGCTTCCTTCTATGAGTTCCGGTTTCATTATTGTGTTTTTTCGTTTCGCAGATCGTTCAGTTTTATAATTCGCTGAACCCCTGATTCAACGGCTAAAATAAGGAAAAATGTTAATTGGTTAGCTGATTAATTGTTTAATCGGTTAATTGGTTAATTGTTTAGGAGGAAACGCAGTGTGTGTAGGTGTGTGGGCAATGGTGAATTTAGTGAATGGTGAATGGGTGAATGGTTAAAGATGGCGAGGCATGGATTGCAAATTTGCTGGAAGAGAATAGGCATTGTGGGGACGGAAGATCGCTAAGTTGCTGTGGATTTTTGCTGCACTACCTGTATTGCATTTAGACACCGGCGGGTGATTTGTTACATCTGTTTTCGGGGGAGGCCAATTTCGTGGTCCTGAGGATAGGGCGCGCGCCAGGTCATGCTGACGTCTTCGTTAATTTTACGGTGGATTTCAAATTGTTTTTCCTGATCTTCGGCATAACGGGGATCGGGAATGAAGGGCATTTTAGCCATTTTTTGAATGGTGATGGTGGGAAAATGAAAATCTACTTCTACCCTACCCAACAGCAAATAACAGCCGCCACCCTGAAATGGATATTCTTTAAGGTTGTCCGGGAAGTGAGCGGTGTCAAAGTACTCTCCTTCCGCATCAATCCAGGTTCCGAAAAACATCGTTCCTTTCTTAGTGGGCACATGCTTTCTGGCAATAAGGTAGGCCAGCATTTTCACCTGTTTTTTATGGTACTGGAGCAGCTCCCGCGCCATAACATTGCCCCGGTAACGGGTCTGCAGGAGGTCGAAAGGGCTGCATGATACCGGAAAACCCAATATTTCAATTTCGTCAAAGGCATCTTCCAGCGGATTTCTTTTGAGCTGAGGGAGCGCATATTGCTGCGGCGGCTCTTCAAAGAATGACGGGTTCCGGTATTCCGGGCGGAAGCTGACCAACAGCATCCGTGCTTCAATCAACAGTTCATTTTTTGGTTTGCCCATACAGCGGAAAGCTCCCACAAAAATCAAGGTCTGCAACGTTTCTATGCCCACCGGAATACGTTTAACAAAATCATCAAGAGAGGTAAAGTTACCGTTCTTCCCCCGTTCCTGAAGAATATAGTGGGCGATTTTAGATGCTATCTTTTCGATATGCATGAATCCCAGGAATACCTCCTCTCCATACACCGTGGTTTCATACAGGCTTTTATTGATGCATGGAACCTGAATTTTCCCACCGCTCATCCTGCATTCGTGAACATACACTTCCGTACGGTAGAACCCACCGCCATTGTTGATGGCTGCCACCATGAATTCTATCGGAAAGTGTACTTTCAGATACAAGCTCTGATAACTTTCTACTGCATAGGAAGCTGAGTGGGCCTTACAGAAAGAATACCCTGCAAAAGATTCGATCTGCCGGTACACTTCTGCCGAGAGTTTTTCGGGATGCCCGAGATTATGGCAGGATTGAAAGAAATGATCTTTTACCTTTTGCAGGGCGGCGAGGCTTCTGCCTTTTCCACTCATGGCTCTTCTCAGGATATCGCCATCTTCTGCTGAGACACCGCCATAATGGAGTGCGATTTTGATTACATCTTCCTGATATACCATGATGCCGTAGGTTTCACCCAACTGTTCCTCAAATACTTTATGAAAGTATTCAAACTGGCCCGGGTGGTTGTGCCGGAAAATGTATTCGCGCATCATGCCGCTTTGAGCCACTCCCGGGCGGATGATGGATGAAGCTGCCACAAGGGTTTTGTAGTTATCACATTTCAACCGGCGAAGAAGGCCTCTCATAGCAGGGCTTTCAATATAAAAACAACCCAAAGTTCTTCCCTGGCTCAGGTATTCGTTAGCTGTGGCCTCATTTTTAGAAATGGACGTATCCCTGATGTCTACGGTAATGCCCCTGTTGCGCTCTATTAGTTTTACAGCATCGCTGATGGTACCCAATCCTCTTTGAGACAGGATGTCAAATTTCTCAAAGCCTATTTCTTCGGCTACATGCATATCAAACTGTACCACAGGAAAGCCTTTGGGCGGCATTTCCAGCGCTGTGTAATTCGTGATGGGTTCCTCAGAAATCAAGATTCCGCAGGCGTGCATGCTCCGTTGATTGGGGAATTTCTCCAGCAGCATGCCGTATTTCTGTACCTGTTTTATTACGGCATGGTCATCGTGCAGTGCCATGGGATTTTTGGCCAGTTCGTCCAGATCTTCTTTGGGCAAACCAAAGGCCTTTCCTACTTCCCGGAAAATAGAGCGGTACTTGAATTCTACATTCGTACCGCAGAAGGCCACGTGGTCTCTTCCGTACTTTTCAAATAGGTAAGACAGAATTTCGTCCCGATCCTGCCAGCTCCAGTCGATATCAAAATCAGGAGGTGTTTTCCTGTTCAGATTGAGGAATCTTTCAAAATACAGGTCCAGTTCCAGCGGACAGATGTCTGTAATTCCCAGGCAGTAACTCACGATGGAATTGGCTCCGCTTCCTCTTCCCACATGCATGAGCCCCCTGCTTCTACTGTAGCGTACAATATCCCAAGTGATGAGAAAATAACCACTGAAGCGGAGTTGATCAATCACCTGAAGTTCCCGCTCTACCCTTTTCTGAGCCGCTTCATTTTCTACAGGGTATCTTCTCTTCAACCCTTCATAGGCCAGTTGACGAAGAAGGTTTTTATCTCCTTCCCTGCTTTCGGTGAAATGCTTTTTGTTTTTCGGGGTTGAAAAATCAAAATCAAAATGACAGTTTCGGAAGATGTTTTCGGTATTTTCGATGATCTGAGGGTAATACTGATACGCCTTCAGAATTTCAGGTACCGGCTTCATGACTTCGGACGGCGGGGCCACCTGCATGCTGTCTGTTTTGGACAACAGCGTATTGTTGTCAATAGCCCTCAAAATACGGTGCAGGTTGTATTCCTTCTTTGTGGTGAAGGTCACGGGCGAGAGCACCACCATTTTGTGGAGCAAGGCTTTCCAGTTTTTCTGAATCAGGAGACTGATCTCCTCAGGCCGTATGCCGATGAACTCATGTTCCCCCAACACTACCGGAACATTGTTTATCGGATAAATCAGCAGGGAGTTATTAACGTCAGGATGCTGTTTTGGCAATGCAACATGATCACAGTTGAAGGAGGTGATCAACCGGTTGATTTCTGCGATGCCTTCTTTATTCTTAGCCAGAGCAATGTAATACTGTTCGTGCTGTACCCGAATATCCATCCCCACGACAGGTTTTATCTGATGGACTTTACACAGTTTATAAAATTCATATATTCCGGTAATGGTATTGATGTCTGTTAAGGCGAGCGCTGTGACCCGGTGCTTCACCGCCTGGTGTACCAAATCTTCTATGGAAATGGTGCCGTAACGAAGGCTGTGATAGGTGTGGCAGTTGAGGTACATAATGAGATTTGAGACTTGGAGACTTGGAGATTTGAGATGATAGACAGGAGATGTGCGGATT
>JADMKO010000043.1 GCA_015478785.1 Chryseobacterium sp.
TTTGACAATATTTTTTTGGTAAGTGAAAAGTTTTCCTGATCCAAAAATAATGGGTGTGAAAAAATCGGTAATGCTTTTATCTTTCAGAGATTTCATGATAATTTCGGGGCCTATCCCATTGAAATCGCCTATGGAAAATCCTACTTTTATCTTATAGTTTTTTGAACTCATATTATTATCTTTGAAGATTATTAGAGAATGACAAATTTATAAATTAAAAAGGAAACTTTTATTTTTATTTGGATTCTCTCGAATCTGAACTTAGAAACTATGTTTACAGGAATTATAGAAGCAACAGGAATTGTTGAAAAAAAAGAAATACAAGGCTCCAATATTCACTTCACGCTCAGCTGTCCTTTCACCGATGAACTGAAAATAGACCAGAGTTTGGCACACGACGGATGCTGCCTTACTGTGGTGAATGTTTCCGGAAATGAATACACGGTTACGGCCATTGACGAAACTTTGTCCAAAACAAATTTATTTAGCTGGAAACCAGGAACAGAAGTGAATCTGGAACGCTGCACGAAAGTCGGCGGCCGTTTGGACGGACATATTGTGCAAGGACATGTTGATAAAACTGGCGAGATAATTGCAATCCGGAACAAGGAAGGAAGCTACATCATCACGGTCAGCTACAGTTCTGAAGGCGATTTTGTAACCGTTCCTCAAGGATCTGTTACAGTAAACGGAATAAGCCTCACCGTTGCTGAAAGTGATGAAAACCGGTTTTCAGTTGCCATTATTCCCTACACTTGGGAGAATACAAATCTTAAAAACTTAAAAACCGGAGATCGAGTGAATATAGAATTTGATATTATTGGAAAATATATTGCAAAATTATTAGCAAAAAATGCCGCTGAGTAGATATCGGGGATACAGCCTTCGAAACCGGGTTTTCTGGGGGTTTTTATTGGTCTGCATCCTCAGTATGGCAGGCTCTTCCGTGTTGTCTTTTTATCTCCTGAAAAATAATGCCGAAGAACAGAGCCGCAGCGATTTGCAGGAAGAAACCAATGCACTAATGGCCGCTCTGGATTACGCTGTAAGCCAGACTCCCATTACTACAAAAGATATTCCTAGTGTTTTGAAAAATAAAATCATGGAAATCGCAGATATCAACAAGCATGATATCGTTATTTATGACCTGAACGGCAATTTTCTTATTTCCAATAAACTCGATAATCTGGTTTCCCAAAAGAAAGTTCCACAAAATATCCTTACTCAAGTCGTAACCCAAGACCGAAGAGTGGATGTAAAAAAATTTGATCAGAAAGTAAAAGCCAATAAAACTTCTTCCTACGCCGTCTTAAAAAACAACTTCCTGGAACCTATCGGAATTGTCTACCTTCCCTACTATCATAATGAAGATGTTTATCTCGATGTTCTTAATAAGTATCTGAAATATATGGTTCTGGTTAATTTACTTATTGTCATTTTCAGCATTTGGCTCAGTTGGATCATCTCAAATAATCTTACCAAAGCCATCACGAATTTCTCTGATCTTATCACCAAAATTACACTGTTCGAAAAAGAAATGCAGCCGATAAAGTATTATCATAACGACGAATTAGGCGCATTGGTAATGGCCTACAACAAGATGATTCTTCAGATTCAGGACCAAAAAGAAAGGCTGGCTTTCAGTGAAAAAGAAAAAGCCTGGCGGGAAATGGCTAAACAAGTAGCTCACGAAGTGAAAAATCCACTAACGCCGATGAAACTTAACATTCAAAATTTTGAAAGAAAATTTGATCCGGAAGATCCTGACATCCGGGAAAAAGTAAAGCAGCTGTCCAGCACAATGATAGAACAAATTGATTTAGTGGCCAAAGTTTCAAGCGCCTTTTCGCAATTTGCACAGCTGCCGGAAAAAGTTAACGAAACCTTCAATCTGAATAAACAAGTCTATTCCATCCTCAGAATTTTCAATAACGACAGAATTTTTGTTCATGCTAACAAGGAAAATATCATGATTCACATGGACAAAATTTACCTCAACCGCATTGTTACAAACCTGGTGACCAACGCCAAGCAAGCTCTGGAAGACACGAAAGATCCTATCATTAATATTGATATGGAACTTATTCAAAAGAAAATAATGATTTCCGTAGAAGATAACGGAACAGGAATTCCGTCCGAAATGCAGGAGCGGATTTTTGAGCCTAATTTCACTTCCAAAAATTCAGGAATGGGCCTTGGACTGACGATGGTTCGTAAAATGGTGGAAGATTATGGCGGGACAATAACCGTAAAATCTGAAGTCGGAAAAGGATCAAAATTCATCATCAGCCTTCCCGTTAATTTATAAATGAAACCCTTTGTTTTCCAAAAATTTACCGTTCAGCAGTCTTCCACAGTATTTCGTGTGGGAACCGATGGCGTGTTGCTGGGCGCATTGTGCGATGTTTCGGAATCTGAAAACATTCTGGAAATAGGAACCGGAACGGGAATTATTTCATTAATGCTGGCACAAAGAAATCCGAAAGCAAAAATCACAGGTATCGATTTGAATGAAGATGCGGCAAATCTCGCTCTAAAAAACTTTGAACAATCCGAATTTCGGGAAAGACTGCAGGCGAAACATCAGAATATTAAAACTTTCAGTTCAGAAAAATTCGATGCAATTGTTTCCAATCCTCCTTATTTTCTGGAAAACATTTCGTCTAAAGACAAACTGGCAAGGCAACACACCGGACTGGATTTCAATACTTTAATTTCTAAATCCTCTGAACTGCTTTCGGAAAACGGTGTATTTTGTGTGATTATTCCTTCAGATTCCGAAGCAGAATTCTGCAAAACAGCGTCAGATTTTTTATTATATTTAAAAAGAAAGATCAATATTTTTGGAATAAAAGACGGCGTTGCCAGAAGATGTATTCTGGAATTCTCATTTCAGGAAGCCACTTTTTCTGAAGAAAATTTCATCATCGAAGAAAGTCCCCGAAATTACTCCGATCAATATCTGGAGGCAACCCGGGATTTTCATGTATTTCAGAAAAATAAAATGTAAAATCGATTTATTCGAACAATTCTGAAGTGTCCAGAACCGAAACTTTTCCGTCTTCACAACGGATGGCTTCTCCCGGAAAATTCTGAATCATGTGGTAATCATGAGTAGCCATCACTACTGCAGCGTGATTTTCAATCGCAACTCTTTTCATCAGCGTCATAATCTCGTTTGATGTTTCAGGATCCAGGTTTCCTGTAGGTTCGTCTGCAAGAATGAGTTCAGGTTGATTCAAAAGTGCACGTGCAATCGCCACACGCTGTTGTTCTCCGCCGGAAAGTTCGTGCGGCATTTTGTGTTTTTTGGTTTTCATTCCCACACTTTCCAATACATCATTGATCCTTTCGTCTATTTTCTCTTTCTCTTTCCATCCCGTCGCTGCCAGAACAAATTTGAGGTTTTTCTCAACCGTTCTATCCGGCAATAATTGAAAATCCTGAAACACGATTCCCAGTTTTCTTCGAAGATTTGGAATATCCGAAGTCCGCAGTTTTGCCAGATCGAATCCTGCCACACTTCCTTGTCCTCCGGAAAGCGGAATATGTCCGTAGAGTGTTTTCAGCAATGAGCTTTTCCCCGAACCCGTTTTTCCGATCAGGTAGCAGAATTTTCCTTTTTGAATGTAGAGATCTACATTGCTGAGTACAGTGAAATTTTTCTGTGCAATAGTAGCATTACTGAGGTTGATGATATTATCTCCCGTTTCGTTTCTGTGCGGCATTATAAAAAAATAAAACTGATAATTGATTGATGAATGTGAACTTTCAAAAGTAAATAAAGTTCTGTGGATCTCCTAAATTTTGGCAAATTTTAACAACAAAAAATGCCTGAAAAATTTCTCTTTCAAGCATTCTCTTAATATGATAATAAAAGAATTATCTCTTAGCGCGCATTGCACTAACGGTTAAACTCTTTCTGCCTTTTGCTCTTCTTGCAGCCAACACTCTTCTACCGTTTGGCGTGGACATTCTTTCTCTGAAACCGTGTTTGTTTCTTCTCTTTCTTTCTGACGGCTGGAAGGTTCTCTTGCTCATTTCTAATATCTTTAGTGTATAACTATATCTGATTTTAAGACTGCAAAAATACAAAATTTTTTAAACCCGACAAATAAATTTTATAAATGTTCAATGCGGAATGGGCTTTTTAATTTTATTCACCCAATGAATTGATCTTTTCCACAAAGATTGAGACTTTAAAATCTAAAAGGTAACTTTGCAAAAACCGAAATTTTATGTTTACAGCATCCGAACTTTTAGATATCAACCAGCTTTTAATCCCTGAAAACAACATCGTCATTATTACGCATTACAATCCTGATGGTGATGCTATTGGCTCTTCGCTGGGCCTGAAGCATTATCTGAATATCAAAGGTTTGAATGCAGAAGTGGTAGTTCCCAACGATTTTCCAAAATTTCTGAAATGGATGCCGGAAGCTAAAAAAATTACCATTGCCGATTATAAACGCAAAAAAGCCTGGGAAATGATTGATCACGCGGATGTTATTTTCATTCTTGATTTTAATGCAGCACACCGTTGCGGGAATTTGGTAGGTCCGTGGATTGAAAAAGCGAAAGGCATAAAAATTCTTATCGACCACCATCAGCAGCCAGAGGATTTTGATTTCGTGTATTCCGACACATCTATACCTGCAACTTCGCAAATGGTGTATCATTTTATAGAAGCAATGGAAGAAGAAAATATTGTTAATCAGGATATTGCGGAATGTTTGTATTGCGGAATCATGACTGATACCGGAGGTTTTCGGTTCCGTTCCACATCGGCAACTACGCATCGGATTATTGCTCAACTCATTGAAAAAGGTGCAGATCCGGCGATGATTACTTCCAATACCTGGGATACCAATACGGTTTCCAGACTTCATCTTCTGTCTCTTATTTTGTCCAGAATTGAGATTGTGAAGGAAGGGAAAGTTGCGATACTTTATCTAAAACGCGACGAACTGAAAGAATTCGGTTTCGATAAAGGAGATACAGAAGGTTTTGTGAATTATGGCTTAAGTATCTTGGGAACCCGAATGTCCGCTTTTTTCATGGAAGATTTGTTTGAAGATTTTATCAAAATTTCTTTCCGCTCGAAGGATGATGTGGATGTGAACCAGTTTTCAAGAAAGCATTTTCAGGGCGGCGGACACATCAATGCAGCCGGCGGAAAATACTATAAAGACATCTACGAAACCATCGAAGACTTCAAAGAGAAAATTGAAGAAGAGGATTTTTAACCTTAAAACACAAGCTTTTTGGGCAGGTTATGCAATAATTCGGTATTGATGATGGCAGCACAAACTTCCGGTTTTTCCCAGTGTCCGTTGTGTCCACAATCCAGAACGTAGGATTTGATATTGGTTTTATCGGGGATATTTTTAATGAGCAAATCAGTTTTCACGGCACTATCATGTTTTCCTGCGATAATCAGAATTTTAGCTTCCAAACCCTGTATCACATGCATTCGGTCGGATCGTTCAATCATCCCTTTTACACAGGCTAACGCACCTTCAGGTTTCGTGGCAAGTGCAATTTCTTTAGCCAGTTCGATTTTTCCCTCCAGAATATCTTTTTCATTCGGATTGAAAAGATTGGGAATTCCAGCTGAAACGTACACTCTGAAATTTTCGAGAATAATTCTGAAGCTTTTTCTGCGCTGTTCTTTTTTTTCCTCATCATCAGGGAAATAAGTGGAGAAAAACAGCGTAAGACTTTTTAGAAACTGAGGATAATTTTCCGCGAAAGCCAGCGAAACATAGCCTCCCATAGAATGTCCCAGCAAATGAAATTTCTCTAAATTCAGGAAATCCGCTACTTCCTTCACCTTCATTGCCATTTGCTCCATCGTGTGAATTTCGTCTAAAACCGGAGATTTGCCATGACCGGGAAGGTCAATTTTAATAAGCCGGAATTTCTCGGACAAGAAAGGTTCCATCTCTTCCCAAATGAGAAGATTTTCCATGAAACCGTGCAGCAGCACAAGGTTTTGGGTTCCGTTGCCGGATATTTCGTAGTTCAGCATGATGATCTTTTTATAACTTCGAAGATACCAAAAACCAAACAGTTGATTTTACATTCTTCTTATTTATTGTTTTTAAAATACTGAATTCCGCACTCCAGGAATTTTTTAAAATCTTCTTTCGGCATATACCCTGAAACAGGCGTATTAATCACTTCTCCGTCAGGGGTTACCAACACATAATGCGGTTGGGAATTGTTGTTAAAATTAACCTGCTGAAACATACTCCACCGATCGCCAATGGTTTTTATCCGTTTCATTTTACCATTCCCCATATCGATCCTAGTTTGCTGATTTTCCGGAAGTTCCTCTTTATCATCTACGTACAGCGATGCCAAAACGACTTCATTTTGCAACAGAGGCAGAATATCGGGTTCGCTCCAGATAAACTCTTCCATTTTACGGCAGTTTTCACAGCCGTAACCTGTAAAGTCAATCAGCAACGGTTTATTTTCCTTCTTCGCCTGTTCGATAGCTTTAAAATAATCATGTTTCGGATGCAGCCCGAGAATTCCTTCTCCTTCCTTATGAAAATAGCTGACATTCAATGGCGGAAGAATTCCTGAAAGCATTTGCAATCGCGGTCTTTCCGACGGAAATAATCCCTGAATAAGATAAATTAAAAAACCGATACTTAAGATCCCAAATACTTTTCGGCCAGATGAAATTTTGGCTTTTTTATCATCGTGAGGAAATCGGATCAATCCAAATAAATAAAGCACCAATCCCAAAGTAATCAAAATCCAGAGCACGATGAAAAGTTCTCTTTTCAGTAAAAATGTTTTAGAAACCAAATCCGCTTTGGAAAGGAATTTCAGTGCCAGACCTAATTCTATAAATCCTAAAACCACCTTCACAGTATTCATCCATCCGCCGGATTTTGGCAAACTTTGTAATGCCTGAGGAAACAGTGCCAGCAAACCGAAGATAATGGCCCACGAAAGACCAAAACCGGCCAAAGCAAAAGTGAGAAGCATCGGAATATTGCTGGAACCCGTTACCGCGCTTCCCAATAAAGTTCCTAAAATAGGGCCTGTACAGGAAAAAGATACGATAACCAGCGTGAGTGCCATAAAGAAAATGCCAACCATTCCGCCCGCTTCTTCCGCCCGTGAAGATTTATTAGCAATAGAACTCGGCAGCGTGATATCGTAATACCCGAAAAAGCTTCCTGCAAAAAACAGAAATACAACAAAAAAGAAAATATTCAGCCCGACCGAAGTGGAAATCTGATTAAAAATATTCCCGGCAATACCGTCTATAACGTGAAACGGCACACTCAATAATATAAAAATGAGCAGAATAAAAAACCCATAAATAAAAGCGTCTTTTCGTCCTTTGGCTTTATCTTTCGAACCTTTGGTAAAGAAAGACACCGTAAGTGGAATCATCGGAAAAACGCATGGCGTGAGCAAAGCAATCAAACCTCCTAAAAAGCCGAGGATCAGATACGTAAGATAACTGTCGCTTTTCTCCACCGGAGCAGTGCCACAGTCGGTTAAAGGATTATTGAAATCCAGCGAATTAATTTTTAAATTCTTTGGATCTAATGGAGCTGCCTGAACGGTTGCCGCAACATCAGCCGGCGAAAGTTCAGCTTCATTCTGCGCATTTATTTCTTCTGCAGTTTCCTGATTTTCTAAACCAGATCCAGAATTTGCAGGTGTTATTTTCTTTTCAAATTCCAGAGTATTGGGAGCCAGACAAACGCGGTCGTCACAGGTTTGATATGTAAACTCCACCGAAATAACAGCGGGTTTATCAGGATTTTTAAACCTGAATTTCTGCTTAAACTGCGCATTATTGGAAAAATACACAATTTGAACCCCAAACGCTTCGGAAAATTCATCATGTTTTTTTCCTACTTCTGTAATTCCTCCAATCAGTTCGATGCCCTCTTTTGAAGTCACGAGCATTTCGGTTGGAATTCCGCTATCCGGAGGCAAATCTTTGGAATAAATATGCCAGCCTTGTTCCAATGTTGCCGAAATCACGGCTTCATACACATTGTTCCCAGCCGGATTTACATCAAATTTTAATTTTACGGGATCTTTTATTTGGGCATAAATTCCTGTATATAAAAAAGTTAAAACAAGAATAAACCAATTTCTAAAATTCATTTTTAATCTGTATTGAGATTTTCAAAAAAGCGTTTGTGGCACTGTCAGCGGCATATCTTCTGTCTTGTCTGAACGGAATCACGCCCAGAACTTCATCATAACCATTGCACAACAGCCAGATTTTTTCACGGGCTAAAATAGGTATTTTCTCATCCCTAAAAAACTTTGACAGTTTCTTTTTACCAATCATCCCGATAGGAAATATAAGATCCTTTTCATTTCCTTTTCGAATTCTCAAAGGAAAGTTCAGTTTTTCAAAATCAAAGAGCCACTCATTTTTATCTTTCAAGGGCGTCGCGCAATCTGTTAACTGCATTTTCAGATGAAATTCATTATTCTGAAAATTGAAAATTTCATTTTCCGAAATGTTTCCGACATGAAAATAAGTAACGTCTTGAGTGGATTCCTTCTTCACCAAACTATTTTTTTCGCTAATTACCAAAGTATCGTGATCTACCAATAAACGGTATTTGTTGGAAAAAAATATTTTCCCGTTTTCAGCTTTCGTGATTTTCTCAATTTCTTTTGAACACAAAAACTCATACTTCCGCAAAATTTCGGATTGAACAAAGAGAGACTGTCCAGAAAATAAAGATTTATTCAGAAGGATATTTTCGTCCGAGAAAGTAATCATTCCGTCTGCAATTTCTTCCAGCTTACTCTCCAATACTTGCCGGGAATCAGAAAGCAGCGACAATGAAGTTTGAAAATTTTCCAAGAAATTCGGGTTGGTTCCGATCAATAGCGGAACGATTTGGTTTCGGATCTCGTTTCTGAGGTAATCATTTTTCCGGTTCGAAAAATCTTCCCGGAAAGGAACCTGTTTTTCTTTTGCATACCGGTAAATTTCCTCTTTTGGAAACTGCAGCAATGGCCGGAGAATCCCGTTGTCACTCTGTGGAATTCCGGAAAGCCCACGAATACCGCTTCCGCGGGAAAGATTGATTATAAAAGTTTCAAGCTGATCGTTCAGATGATGCGCCGTCATGAGAAAATCCAGCTGATTATCATTCATTATTTTCCTAAAAAAAGCATAGCGCAATGCTCTTGCCCACAACTGAACAGAACCGGAAGGCTTCGTTTCTGCATCTGAAACGGTGTACAAATGAAACGGAACCGAATATTTTTTACAAAAATCCTCAGTTGTTTTTTGATCAAGGTCAGAATCTTCTCCACGCAATCTATAATTTACATGAGCAGCCTGAAAATCATATCCCAGTTCCTTCATCAGATGAAGCAAAACCATAGAATCTGCACCTCCGCTGACGGCAAGAAGATAGGTTTTATTTCTTCCGTTTTCGGAAATCGAAGCTAGAGAATTTTCAAACGCTGAAAGTGTTAAAGTCTTCATAAATATAAGGAATACAAAGATAAGTCATCTTTTACAAAGAGATATTTTGCCTATATTTGAATTCTTTAAGTGCTACAATTTTTAAAAAATAAACATAATGAGATTAAAAAGTTTTTTAGGTATTTCAGCCGCCGCAGTTTTATTGACAAGCTGTGTCAGCAAAAAGCAATTTGACGCTTTGAATTCGAACTACAAACAGAGCATTGAAAACTTGGCAGAAAGACAACGTGAAATTCAGGATTTAAGATCAGTAAATTCCGGATTAGTAAGCGAAAACACTTTGCTGAAAAGCCAGAATGATGCTTTGAAAACCTCGCTGGACGCCTGTCTGAACAATACAACACAAGGTTCTACGAACATTACCAAATTGATTAACGAAATCAATACGTCGAATGCGTACATCAAACAGTTGATTTCCACCAATGCTAAAAATGACAGCCTGAACCTGGCGCTTTCCAACAAGCTGAAGCGTTCTCTGGATAATATTGCTGACGACGATGTACAGGTAAAAGTACTGAAAGGCGTGGTCATGATTTCATTATCAGACAAAATGCTTTACAAAACTGGAGAATTTGCAGTATTGCCACAAGCAAGAGAAATATTAGGGAAAGTAGCTTCTGTAATCAATGATTACGATACTTATTCTGTCCTCATTGAAGGAAATACAGATAACGTACCTTTGAATTCCGCGAATGTTCCGCGTGACAACTGGGATCTTTCCGCACTTAGAGGAACTTCGGTTGCGAAAATTCTACAGAATGAATTTGGAGTAAATCCTAACAGAATTACTGCAGGAGGAAGAAGTGAATACAACCCTAAAACCACCAACGCTTCTGTATCCGGAAGATCTGAAAACCGAAGAACAGAAATCATCATCATGCCAAAACTGGACGAGTTCATGAAGCTGATGGATATTGCGCCTAAGAAGTAATTTATTATATAAATGATCTTTTATACTACCTCGCCTGAACCATCGGGCGAGGTTTTTTGTTTCATTTTTTATACATTTGAAAAAAAGTAAAGATGAGTTATTTTGACGAACAACTCCCCGAAATGGACCGGTATCTGGAGCAGCACGCTTCTTCGGAACCTGAAATTCTGAAAAGACTGCGAAAGGAAACCTATCAGAAAACTACGCAACCTCACATGATTTCAGGGTATCAACAAGGAAGATTTCTAACCATCATTTCCAAAATACTTCGGCCTGAAAAAATTCTGGAAATAGGAACATTCACAGGATATGCTACGCTTTGCTTAGCTGAAGGATTGCCTAAAGGAGGCGTCATTACCACACTGGACATCAACGAAGAACTGGCTTATCTTCCAAAAAAATATTTTGCTGAAAGTGAATTTTCGCAACAAATTGATTTCAGAATTCAAGATGCGAAAGATTTCCTGAACGAAACCAACGAAAGTTTCGATCTTGTTTTCATAGATGCCGACAAAGAAAATTACGTGGAATATTTTCATTCAATAAAACCAAAACTGAAATCCGGAGCTGTCGTGATGTTCGATAATGTGCTGTGGTACGGGAAAGTACTGCAAGAAAATCCGAAGCAAAAATCCACGCAGGTTATCCGCCAGTTGAATGAACTGATCGCCGCAGACGAGGATTTTGAAAATCTTATTTTACCTTTGCGTGACGGGGTTAATTTGCTTCGGAAGATATAAAACCGATGGGAAAAGTGTATTGCAATGTGGTGTTTACGGCCATTCTAGAAGATCATCATCAAGAATCTGTCATGATTTCTCAATTGCTTTTTGATGAAACTGCGGAGATTCTGGAAGAAAAGGACGGATTCTACAGAATTGCTTCAGATGATGACGAAACAGAAGGCTGGATTGATCACAAAAACGTAATAAAAATTTCCGGTGCGGAGACTTTAGAAAACATAAAAGAAAAATTCCGAAACCGATCAGAAACGCTTCCCGTGTTCTGGCCGGATTTACCTGAAAAAATATTACCAGTTTCTAGAGACAATATTGCAAAAACTGCAAAAAGCCTCGTTAATATTCCTTATTTGTACGGAGGCAGAAGCGGCTTTGGTCTGGATGCAAGCGGCTTTGTCCAATTCGTATTCAGACAACATGGAATGAAACTGCCGAGAACGCTTTCCCAACAAGCTGAACAGGGAGAAGCTCTATTTTTTGCCGGCGAAAGCAACGCTGGCGATCTCGCATTTTTTGAGGACGAAAATGGCGAAATAATTCACTCCGGCATTATGCTGAATATGCATGAAATCATCCATTGTTACGGTAAAGTACGGATTGACTCGGTAGATTCTTCCGGAATTTTCAACAAAGAATTAGGACGGCATACGCACCGGCTTCGTTTTATTAGAAATATTTTGGACTAAAGGGAATTTCTGATTTCCGGGGAATTGGTCTATCACCACGGCTGTGGCTATAAAATAAAATATAATGCAGAGGATTTACAATATTTTCATCACTTTAATGATTTTCGGAATGAAAATCGGGGCGTCATTTAATTATAAACTGAAGCGCGGACTGGCCGGCAGAAGGCAAAGCTGCGATATTCTTAAATCAGTTTTCTCAGAAACCGACCGTGTCATCTGGATGCATGCGGCCAGCCTTGGCGAGTATGAACAAGGCCTTCCGGTTTTGGAAAGTTTGAAAAATAGATATCCCCATTATAAAATTCTCATTACATTTTTTTCACCTTCAGGATATGAAGTCGTGGCTAAAAAAAATACCATTGCAGATGCGGTGTGTTATCTTCCTTTCGACAAACCCGCTTGGATTAATGAATTTCTTTCGAATTTCAAGCCCATCATTTTTTTCACCGTAAAATATGAATATTGGTACAATCTGTTGCAGAAACTCAACAGAGATCAGGTAAAAATCTATGTGATTTCTTCGCTTTTTTATGAAAGACAAATCTTTTTCAAACCTTATGGCAAATGGTTTGTGCGCCAGCTGAGGAAAAATGTAGACTGGTTTTTTCATCAGACCAATACTTCGTATGCTTTAGCCAAAACCATCAAACTGGATCAGTCGTCTATTTCCGGAGATACAAGATACGACAGGGTTCGACAGATAAAAGAACGAGATCCTCATGTCAATTTTATTTCTGAATTTAAAGGAGCAAAACCATTGCTCGTCTTCGGAAGTTCGTGGGAAACGGAGGAAGAAATTGCCGTGATCGTTTCTGCAAAATTACCGGAATTGAAAATTATCATTGCGCCTCATGACTTGAAAAGAGTGGAACATCTTCAACATCTTTTTCCGAATGGGGTTTTATATAGTGAAACAACCGTTGATCAACTTGACTTTCAGGTGATGATTATTGACAGTGTTGGTTTGCTTTCTAAAATATATTCTTATGCTGATCTCGCGTTCGTTGGCGGAGGTTTTCATTCGGCGGGACTTCACAATATTCTGGAAGCGGCAACTTTTGGAACTCCCGTCCTTTTCGGAAACCGATACCAAAAAAATCCGGAAGCTGATGACCTCATCAGGAATAAAGGAGGTGCTTCGTTTATCGATGAAAATTACGCTGCCGATTTTATTCTGAAGATTATGAATGATAAACAATTATTGGAAGAAATGGGAAAGAATGCCGGTGATTTTATAAACTCGCAACCCAATTCTACTGAACTTATCATGAAAAAAATTACTTCGGATTTGGGATAAAAGGTGAAAAGGCTATTATTCTTTGGAAAAAAGCAAAAAGTTTGATAAAACGCTCTTGTTACGTCGGGAAAAATTTTAACTTTACCATCTTATTCAATTTAACATGAAAAAAATATTATTTTTTACAATGATGGCGGGAATGCTGATGACAGTTTCTTGCAGAAATGATGACAAAGAGGAGGAAGTGACCTCGGTAATCGGGAACTGGAAAGTTCAGAAAATGATTACTAAAGGAATGATAACCTACGGTGGGATTTCACTTCCAGCTAATACTTCATCTGACTCAGATTGTGTAAAGCAAAGCAAACTAGATCTGAACGCAGATAAAACCGGACATGCCTTGGTGAAAAATGATACTACAGGAACTTGTGAGGTTTTAGGAGACGAAAGTTTTACTTATGTATATGATCCTGAAACTAAAATTATTACTGTTAAATCCAATGGAACTTCCGAAGATATTAAAGTGATCAAAGTTACCAATAGCGAATTGATCATTGAGCAACCGGCTGACATGCAGACGCCACAAGGTACTTTTAATGGAACGATAACTCTAAATATGACAAAATAACTTTATTTAAATGAAAAAGATAATTTTATTTTTTGCAGGGCTGCTGTTGCTTACAACACTGAGCTGTGATAATGAAGACCCGATTGTATATCCTGAAGTTACCGGCGTATGGAAACCCATACAAATGGTAAAAACAGTAGTGAATAATGTGAGCGCACCTACTTCCGAAACTTTCCTGTACAGCGATTGCCAGCAGGAATCCCGATGGGAATTCCGGGAAGACGGAACAGGTAAAATATTGTGGAGAGTACAATTGAATCCAACTTCCTGCACCACGGCTTTTGAGCAGAATCTGCAATATGATTATAACAACAGCAATGGTGATATTGTCATTAATTACATAACGCACCAGGAAAGAGGCAAAGCGATGGACATCACTGAAACCAGCATGAATTTGAAAATAGAAACGATAAATGCTGATACTCAGGTGTATGAATCTCAGGTGTATACACTTGTTAAAGTTCAGTAAAAAATTCTATTTAATATAACAAACAAAGCTCTGTCGTATCGGCAGAGCTTTGTTGTTTCTGAAACTAAACATTCATTATTAATGAATCGAACTTCTAAAACACTTTCGTCCAAACGAAGAAAATAAAAAGAATAAACCCAAGATTGAAAATCAAGACAAAAATATATTTCTTACGCTTCTTTTTCATATTCTCAGCCGCCGAATCATTTTTCTTAAAGAGCATGTAACAAAGCAGTATAATATTGACAGTGGATGGCAACACAGACAAGAACTTAAACTCTGGATTTAAGAATCCTCTTCGGAAGAGAGACTCCAATATATATCCAAATAGAAAAAGAAAAAAGACAATTTCAATAATATTCTTTTCAAGTTTCTCCTTCATTTGCAAGTTCATTTTTCTCATAAAATCAAGAATAATTTACGTGTGCTGAAAATCAGGTACTTGTTTTTGATTTGAAACTAATTCCTTCAATTTAATCATTCTCCTCCACATCTTCGTCAGAAACTTCCTCTCTTTCATGTCCTTTGTCTTCAACAAAAGAGGTGTTGACCATTTTGATTCCGCTGACAAAAGCTGTTCGGGAGATCATAAAAGCGGCTACCGGCGAAGTGATAAACAAAAAGAAAATAATGGCAAAAACCTTGGTTGAAACCGCGAAATCATAAAAATAAAATGCAACAGCACCAAGAATGCATCCCACACCCAAAGTTCCGGCCTTCACTGTGACCGTGAGGCGCATATAAAAGTCGGGCATCCGATAAATTCCCAAAGCGGCTATCAGCACAAAAATCGCTCCCAGCGTACACAAAATCATTATTACCCACTCACTCATTTGTTCTTCGGTTTATTGCTTTCTCCTTTATCCAGATAATAAGAAAAAGCGATTGTACTTAAAAATGCTATCAGTGCCAGAATCATGGCGACATCCAGAAAGGATTCATTGTTATATAGAATACCAAATATACCAATCAATCCTACGCCCGAAGTGATGATCAGATCAATCGCTACTACCCGATCCACGACTTGTGGACCCTTCAAAAAACGCAGGAATATAATGAAGAATGCCAGACAAATAATCGGCAAGGGTACGTACAGCAAATATTCATGAACAGACATATTATCGTATTACTTCAATTAATTTTTTCTCCAGTCCGTTTCTCATTTTTTCTGCAAATTTCTCTTTATCCTTCAGATTGAAACTATGGATGTACAGATACTTTTTGTCGGGACTTATATTCAAAACCATCGTTCCTGGCGTTAAAGCAATGAGATTTGAAATCATCGTAATTTCAAAATCAGATTTCAGGCTATGCTCAAAAATTACCACCGCCGGATTCAATTTAAATCTGGGGGTCAAAATTTCTTTTGTCACTTCTAAATTAGCTCTGATCATATCATAAAAGAAGTAGAGGCAAAATAATAAAAGTTTGGGTACTTTGTAAAAATATCTTTTTTCTTCAATGGTTCCGGTTCTTGTTAGCATCCACAAAATCGCAAACCCCAGCAGAAAACCAAAAAGAGAATTGACATAGTTCAGATGACCGGTTAGCGCAACCCAAACCAAGGAAAGTAATATGTTAAGCAAAAAATTCTTTATCATTTTCCGTAATTTCCGTTTAGAACCGCATCTATATAAAGATTCGGATTCATGAGTTCAACTGCTGTTCTTTGTGACAGATCATAAAAATATCCTGCATTCAGTCCCAGAGATAAAGACACCAACGAAAGTGCAGCTACCGGTGCAACCAGTGCCGCTTTTTCATAAATGGAAAGCCGTGCAAACCGGTCGATTTCCTTGGTCAAAGGCTTGGGAGATTCTTTCCAGAATACTTCAGACCACATCTTGGCCAAGGCATATAAAGTGACAAAACTTGCAAAAATAAATGCAGCCAAAAGTATATAATGCTGGCTCCGCAAAGATTCTCCGAAGAACTGTATTTTTGGCCAGAATCCGGACAAAGGTGGAATTCCGATCAGTGAAAACATGGCAATTGCAATGACTAAAGACAATTTGGGATAATCCTTGTACAACCCGCCTAATCTTGTCATATCAATTGTTTCTCTTATTTTTTGAATAATTCCTGTTATCATTAGCAAATTACTTTTAACAATGACATCGTGCATCAAATAAAATATAACTCCTACTATAGCGATTTCGGTATAAAGTCCGATTCCCGCAATCAAATATCCGATGTGACAAACAATCAGATAAGAAATAAGTCTACGGATACTGCGTTTGTTGATAGCACCCAAAGCTCCGGTAATCATCGTCAAAATGGCAATAACGATGAAAACATTCTGCATAAATTCATCAGGCTGAAATATCAGCGTAAAAGTTCTCAGCATCGCATAAATCCCCATTTTGGTAAGCAACCCGCCAAAAATGGCGGCAATGGCCGAGGGTGGTGTATGATATGAAGAAGGCAGCCAGAAATACAAAGGAAAAATGGCAGATTTAATTCCAAAACCTGCGAAAAACAATAAAGCCGTCACCGACACCAAGCCTTGGTTTACGTTATTTATTTTTACAGCCAGATCAGCCATGTTCAGCGTTCCGGTAATTCCATAGAGGATACCAATAGCTGTCAGGAAAATAATGGATGCCAGCATATTCATGGTCACGTATTTGATCGCGCCTTCCATCTGAAGTCTCTTTCCGCCCAGTGTCAAAAGTACGAAAGACGATATAATGACCACTTCAAACCAAACATAAAGATTGAAAATATCGCCTGTCAGGAACGAACCCAGAAGTCCCATGACCAAAAAGTGGAATATCACAAAATACCCATATTTAATCCGGCTCGGATTGATGGCAACTGTCGAATAAATTCCAACCGCCAGACTGACTATGGCCGTTAAAACCACCATAATTGAACTTAATGCGTCTGACACGAAAATAATCCCGAAAGGTGCTTCCCAGCTTCCCACCTGCACAATCAGATAGCCAAATTCCTGTGTTCCCCAAAACAACCGAAGGCAGAGAAGGAAGGCCAAAAAATTTCCGATGACACTGATTACTTTTTGCGCAGCAATGTTTCGCCAGAAAAAAAGCAGAACAATTGCCGTCAACATGTGCAATAATATGGGCGCAAGTATGAAATTCGTAATCATATGTCTAAATCCTGAATATTTAGCGAATCCAAATCATCGGATCCTGTTGTGGCGTACACTTTTTTCAGTAAAATGACCGCAAATGAATTCAAAGCAAAACTGATGACAATTGCCGTCAAAATCAATGCCTGAGGAACCGGGTCGGCATAGGCACTCGTAAATGTCTTTTCTGCTTCGTCAATAATCGGTGGTTTTCCTTTTGTAAGGCCTCCCGTCAGGAAAATCAGAATATTAGCTCCGTTGCCTAATAATAAAAGCCCCAGAAGGAGTTTTACCATACTTCTCCGGAGCATCAGGAAAATTCCGGAGGCATAAAAGATACCCACAAGTAAAATCAGCAATAACTCCATCTAAACATTATCTTTAATTGTAAACAAAATCGTAAGTGTAACACCCAATACGACTGCATACACACCAATATCAAAAAACAACGCGGTTCCCACAGAACCAATGACCGCAATGGGTTCTTCCAACCATAATCCAGTAAAAAAAGGTGCGCCGGTAAAAACGGGAATCAAAGCGCTCACCAAGCAAATTGACAATCCGATCGGAATAAGGGTTTTAGGCGAAAAACGGAACAAGGCCAGCGTAACTTTAGTCGTATGGGCAAAAGAATGCAACACGAAGGCAATAGAAGCAATCAATCCGCCCACAAATCCACCACCCGAAAGGTAATGGCCTCGCAATAAAACAAATATAGAAAACATCAGCAACAACGGTATCAAATAATTTGTCGCCGTTTTCAAAATAATTAAGTCAAATGTTTTTGACTTCTGTCGGTTAGTCGGCCTCTTCATTGATTCCTCTGTATTTTAAAATTCCATAAACACCCAATGCCGCGATAGACAAAACAACGGATTCGATTAAAGTATCAAATCCCCTGAAATCCACCAAAATCACATTAACCACGTTCTTCCCTTTGGCCAAGGTATAAGCGTTTTCTGCATAAAAACGACTGATTTCCTTGCTGGCTGGATACACCAGCGACTGCAAAGTAATGAGCATAATTAAAGTACCAAAACTCAATGAAATCACGGCATCACGGAAAATAATTTTTTTATTTCTGAATGGAAGAAATCCTGGTAGTTTGAACAAAACCAAAACAAATAAAACCACCGTCAGCGTATCGATGGCGAACTGTGTCATCGCCAGATCGGGCGCACCGTAAAACACAAAAATCAGACAGATACAGTATCCGATGACACCAAGACTCGCAATTGCGGTCAGCCTGGAAGTTGTTTTGAGCGTGTAAAAAATAGAAACCAGAATAATGATAAAAAACGTTAATTCGTATATACTGAAACCCGATAAATCTTCTGTAATCAATTGTAAATGAACCGTAGTAATCAAACGGTAGCCCACCAATCCGGTTATGAATAGAATAATCACAATAAGATAGTTACGCAGATAACCATTGTGCATCAATCGAGTATAATTAAATGCAAATTTTCTGAAAAACTCACCAAACGATTCCGTGAGACTTTGTGGAGAAACGGGTTCGAGTTTGAGAACATTTTGTAGTGGCGTACGCAAATAGCGATTGAACACAAATAAAAACAAACCAAAAATAATGGTCAAGATCGAAAGTATCAGCACCGTATTGAATCCGTGCCAGAGTTTAAGATAAAGTTCAGTTTCTCTGACTGCAATTGATGTAAACGCATGATTCAGAATACCATCGTCTGCCAGAAAAGGGAAAATCCCAAAAATCAAAGTCAGCAAACTTAAAATCACAACCGGCAACCAAAGAAAAACTGAAGGTTTGTGCAGGCGTGAAGGTTTTTGTATCGGTTCTCCCAAAAAGGGTTTTACACCTGCCAGAAATCCTGAACCAGCCAATAAAACATTGGTAGTAACTGCGAAAATAGTCAGGTAGACGCCCCATTGAGGGAAATTCAATGTAGATTCATAAATTAAATCTTTGCTGATGAATCCAAAGGTAAGCGGTACGCCGGCGCCCGACAAAGCTGCAATAAAAGCTGCAATTGCTACCACGGGCATATATTTTCCTAAGCCCGTAAGTTTTGAAATATCACGCGTGTGTACGGCGTGATCAATTATCCCCGCCGTGAGAAACAAAGTCGCTTTGTAAAGGGCGTGTACCAATATAAAAGTTACGGCTGCATAAAGGGCGTAATCGGTTCCGATGCCCAATAAAAAAACGATGATTCCCAATGCGGAAACCGTGGAATAAGCCAAAATTTCTTTGAGATCTGTACGGAAAATACTGTGAAACGCGCCGTAAATCATGGTAATTCCTCCAACGATCATCAGCGTATTATTCCAAATATATCCATCACTCAAAATCGGTGAAAACCGCGCCAGAATATAAATCCCGGCTTTTACCATGGTCGCCGAATGCAGATAAGCAGAAACAGGCGTGGGAGCGGCCATCGCGCCCGGTAACCAGAAATGAAATGGAAATTGTGCCGATTTCGTAAAACAACCTCCAAAAATAAAAATCAGGATCAGGATATACATTGAATTATTCTGCAATATTTCGTGCGAACTCATCAACTCCTGAATCGAAAAACTGCCGGTGATATTAGCGATCAGCAGGAATCCGGCAAGCAACAAAAAACCACCTAGTCCTGTAACGGCAAAAGCCGTCATGGCACTTTTCCGTGAGCTTTCTTCTTCGTTGTTAAATCCAATCAGGAAAAAGGAAGTGATGCTGGTCAGTTCCCAGAACATAAACACCGTCATCAGATTGTCAGACAAAACTAAACCGAGCATCGAGCCCATAAACAGCGTCAGATAACAATAAAACCGGTTGAGGTAGTGTGCGTTTTTCAGGTAATCCGAAGCATAGAAAAAAATCAAGGTTCCAATTCCTGTTATGAGCAGGGAAAAAAGCAGTGACAACCCGTCCAGTTTAAAGTCCAGATTGATTCCCAGCGAGGGAATCCACTTATAATGCAGGAGCAAACTGCTTTCCTCCTGGAGATTTATCATAAAATATCCAAAATATAAAAACAGCATCAGCGGAAAAATCGCCAAAAGCCTGTAATATTTGGGACGGAATGAATTCCCCGAAAAAAGAATCAGAAATGCGACGACAAAAACGGTTATTAAGATACCTATCATAAAGGTTTTTGTTTCAGTGTTCGTAAAAATACGAAAATCGACCAAACCTAACGCTCTTCATTACACTAAAATCATCGAAAAATTCGGAAAATACTTAGAAAACTGCCTTTTATTTCTAAATCTTTTTCCCTTTTGTACTAATTCCCAAAATGTTGCAGCATCTGAAGTGTCTGAAGTTAATTTTCAGAAAAACTTTTCTTCATCTCAAATGTTCGTGTAATTTTAGAGATGAATTATTTCAAATGTTCATTAAAATAATCCGTCACTTTCTGCATCAAATGCACTCTGTCTTTTCCTAAAACATTATGTGCGTGGCCTGGATACACTGCATAATCCACCTGAACACCGGATTCTACAGCTGCTTTTAGGAATTTTATGGAATGCTGCCACACTACTACATCATCCTGAGCACCATGAATCAGCAATAATTTTCCTTTCAAATTCTGAACTTTATCCAACAGATTGCTGCGGGAATATCCTTCCGGGTTCTCTGCCGGCGTATCCATATATCTTTCGGTGTACATAATTTCATACATATTCCAGTCGATAACAGGTCCACCCGCAACTCCGGCTTTGAAAACATCAGGATGACGAAGCATCAAACTTGTGGTCATGAATCCGCCATAGCTCCATCCATGAACCCCCATCCGTTGCGAATCCACATAAGGTAAAGATTTAAGATATTCTACTCCTTTCAACTGATCTTGCATTTCAACCGTTCCCATATCTCGGAACACCGCTTGCTCGAATTTCATACCGCGGTTGCTGGATCCTCTTCCATCCATCGTGAAAACGATGTAGCCGTTTTGCGCCATATATTCATACCAAAGATTGCCTGAAGCCGGAAATGCATTGGTAATCAACTGTAAATGAGGCCCGTTATAGAGGTAAACGATAACCGGGTATTTTCGGTTAAGATCAAAATCTGTAGGAAGAACCAACTTTCCATAAAGCGGCGTCCCGTCATCTGCAGAGAGTACAATATTTTTCACTTCCGGCCGCTGATAGTTTTTCAGGGTGTTTTCTGAAGTCAAAATATTGGTACTTTTCAGTGTTTGCGTATTAATAAGGTTAACAACTCGTGGTGAATTTGCATTGCTGTAACTGTCATAAAGCCAGTTACCATCTTTGCTTAGAACACCTGTGTGTACGCCTTCCGCTTGATCCAAACGTTGTATTTTGTAATTATTCCAGTTCACACGATACAAATGTTTTTCCAGAGGAGTTTCCTTTGTCGCTGTGAAATAAATATCCTTTTTCTTTTCATTAAAACCTAAGAAATCTGTCACTTGCCATTCCCCTTTTGTGAGTTGCGAGACCAGTCCTTTTTCCAAATGATAATGAAAAAGATGATTGAAACCAGTTCTCTGGCTTTGCCAAATAAAATCTACAGATGAGTTCGGGAAAAATATCAACGGATGCTGAGGTTCCACATATTTATCATTTTTCTCTTCAAAAACAGTTCTCATTAAATTTCCGGAAACGGCATCATACTGATTCATCTGAAGGTGATTCTGCGCGCGGTTCAGCACTCCTACAAAAATCGACTTGTTATCCGGATTCCAGGTAACTGCGGTTAAATATTGTTCCGGATCGCCTTCTATATTGAGAAATTTCGTTGATGCAGTTTTAATATCATAAACACCAAGAGTCACTTCATGGGATTTGGAACCGGCCATCGGATATTTAATATTAACATTTTTTGCCGGCGTCACACTCCAGTCAATCACAGGATAATCCGCTACCATGGTTTGATCCATTCTATAAAAAGCAATTTTCTGATAATCCGGAGAAATAAAAATGCCTTCACTGATGCCAAATTCCTGTCTGTGTACCGCTTGTCCGTTCACTATATTTTCATCCTGATCGGAAGTAATCGCAACAGATTTTCCATTTCTGTTCAGATAAAGATTATTATTTACGGTATAAATCCATGTTTCGTGATCGCCAAGCAACTGAATATTGGCGGCATCTTCAGGAAGTTCTATCGTATTTTTTAAGTTCCAGACTTTTCCAGATTTTTCCCACCAGAAAAGATTATTTTTTTGTTGATAATATCCTTTGCTTCCCGAAATAAATTTCATCGGCGGAAGAGCTCGCAGTTTTTGATCCTGACTCAATTTGCTGTTGATCTGATACAACGAGATCAATGTATCCGGTTTTCCTGTTTTTAAATCTGTAATTATATAGCCGTTTCTGACACTCTGAAGATGTGATTTTCCGTCTTCTGACCACGAGAATTGCGTAATATTTTTTACCGCAAGATTGCTCCGGAGTCCGTTAACAGCTTCAGCCATTGTGAATTTCTGATTTTGACCCAAGATCCAACTGCTGGCTAGCAGAAATAATAAAGTAAATTTTGAGAATTTCATTTGAGAAAAAAATTTCCTCAAAAATAAGAAATAAATGTTAAAGAATGTTAATTTAAAACTGAATATTAACGCCAACGGTTTGGTAACCATAGACTGAAGAAGCGGCCACACTGATTTTGTATTGGCTTTTGTGTGCAATATCTTTCCCGGTTTTGGTAATGCGTGACGCTGCAATATTTTTTCCGATGAGATATCCGATGAAAATAGCGATCGGATAATCCGCAGCCCAATGTACCCTGCTTTGCATCATTTCAAAACTCATCAATCCTAACAGAGTATATCCGACAGGTTTCAACCACTTTTTTTCCGGATAATTTTCCGTTAAAACCGTAAGTGCTGCCATCGCGGTAGTAAGATGTCCGGAAGGCATGGCATCATACCGCGAAGTATCTTTTTGATAGGCAGAAAAACTGGGCGCAAATTTCCAGTAACTGTCTTCCCTGCCGTCACCAAAAGTGATAAAAGGACTTTCTCTTCCCGTAATCCTCTTCAAGGGCTGAACAAATAAACCGGCTTGGGCAATACTTTCCAACAATTGTAAAGCGGTACTTTGAGAACGGTAATCATTTTTCAAAAGGCCATAGGTTCCCAAACCGGCACTGATCAGAATCACCGTCGTTCCGTTTCCAATAAAATAAAGAGCCGAAGCTGCATCTGCAGGAACAATTTCCAAAAATCCGAGTTTATTGTATTGGTGATCTTCATTTAAGCCAAGAGATTCGCCAAAATTTCTGCTTTCTTTTATTAGCCATGGATCTGCGGCAATCAACGCCAAAGTTGCGCCAACTGCTGCCAGACCGTATGGATAATAAGGTTTTGAAACAAAATCGGTAGCCGTTGCAACAAAATTCCGCGGAATTTTATTTACAGCATCCCAAACCCTTGGTTTTTTATAAATGAAAGTTTCAGTTTCCGAAATCTTATATTCCTGAGTATCAATGATCGTCTGCGTTGAATCTCCAGATTGTTGGCTATAGAAAAAAGCAACAGAAAAAGAAAACAGAAAAATGTAGAGTTTTTTAATCATGTTCTGGAGATAAATTGTTTGAATGATATACCACACCATCAAATGGATCGGTGGTAGATTTCGGTTTATTCCATTTGTATTGGTGAGTCCAATAAGCGAGTCTGGCGGAAAGAATTCCTAATCCTGCACCGAAAAGCACATCGGAAATATAATGTTTGTTATTGATCATCCTCATAACGCCGACACCGGAAGCAACTCCGTAAGCTGCATAAGGAACCCAAGGATGGTGTTGTCCGTATTCGATGGAAACCAATGCCGCACCTGCGAACACATTGGCTGTATGTCCGGAAGGAAAAGAATAGGCAGAACCATCGGGCCGCTGATGATTCAACGTGCTTTTCAATAGATGAATCATCCCTAAATTCATAATCTGAGCTTTAATAATAATGGCGGTTCGGTTTTTCCAGTCCGTTCTCGGCGTCATTCCGAGCCATTCAAAAGCATATAACCCTGCGAAAGGTAAAAATTGGGCATAGTCGTCTACGGAATTCTGATATTCTGAAAATCGCCTTGCACCGCTGGCCATTGTCTCCTTTACATCTTTTCTACCGTTTCCGTCTGATACGGCACCGGCGAACATCAGAAGTACAGGAAGATAGGTTTTATTTTTATCAAATTTATAGCGAATATCTTTCGGAATATGGACTGAATCTGACAGGGATTGTCCGAGCGTTTTGCTAAAGAGTAGCAAGCCCAAACAACAGAGTAGGAGAGTTTTCATAGTTTTTTTGCAAATCTAATGAAAATTAATAAATTCCATAATCTTATAAGGGTTTTATGCATTTATTATCTTAGATCAATGGAAATCATTGATAAAGGCTTTACTTTTGCATCAGTTAATTAATCAATTTAAAACAAAATATTATGGCAACAAAATGGAATTTAGACCCCGCACACAGTGAAATTACTTTCAAAGTAAGACACATGATGATTTCAAATGTAAAAGGTGAATTCACCGACTTTGACGTACAGCTGGAAAGTGCAGACGACAATTTTAAAAACGTTACAGCAAAAGCTGAAATAAAAACCGATTCTATCAACACAAAAAGTGCAGACAGAGATACTCACCTGAAAAGTGCAGATTTTTTCAATGCGGAACAGCATCCTCTCATAACTTTTACCACCAACTCCATGAATGATCATGTTTCCGGAAACATTACCATGAACGGAATCACCAAACCTATTGATCTGGATATAAGCTATGGCGGAACCAGCGTAGATCCCTGGGGAAACACTAAAGCAGGTTTTTCTTTTGAAGGTAAAATCAAAAGAAGTGATTTCGGACTAAACTGGAATTCGGCACTGGAAACAGGCGGCGTAATGGTGTCCGACGAAGTGAAAATTGCAGGCGACCTGCAGTTTGTAAAAGCGTAACACATCATAAAAGGCCATTTCACCAATTGCCTTTTATTTCAAATCACAAATATTATCTTGATTATCAGACAAAGTGTATTCATTTTGTCTGATTTTTTTTGAAAAATGGCCAGATTAATTGTTTCTGAAGGCAGCCATATCCAGTTTCAGAGAGAAAAAATTGGAATAAAAATTACTGCTTCCGATTCCGGAATTGGTAATGGCATAATCCAGCGTTAGTCCACGGTATTTTATCCCAATTCCGGCACTGGGCTGAAACGAAACTTTCCGCTGTAAATCTTCGATATCCGTTACCGTCTGAAAACGATTGACGCCCAATCTCACAAAAATGAGGTCGTCGTAAACCATTTCTGCACCTGCGTACGGCGTAATACTGGCAAAATCTGTGGAAACCAAAGCAGCAGTTTTCGCAAAATCTACATTAATTCCGGCTTCCGGAAGAATGGAAATATATTGGGTTATATCAAAATTTTTGCTGGCTCCGATGTTCAGTTTGGGCATCGTAAGTTCCATTTTATCTTTCGGTGCAGGGTTGAATTCCTCACCATTCACGATGGCGGAAAGTTCTTTCTGATCTACATTCCAGAAGTTAACGGTAGTTGTCGCATCGCGAAGCATCGCTCCGTAATTCCATCCACTGTCTGAGTGATAAATCGCGCCCACATCGAACCCGAATCCAAAAGCATTGGCGAATTTCCCGACATTTCTGTACACAAGTTTGGCATTCACACCGGCGGAGATTTTCTGATTTCCTCCCGGATTAAAAGCGTAGGAAACCAGCGCAGCATAATCTGCCTGAGAAAATTTGGTGATTCTATCATAATCAATATTTCCTTCCGTGTCTATCATTTGGGTAGTATTCAGAATGTTATCTACACCCAAACGAACTACAGAAACAGCGAAAACACCACCGCTGTCTTCAAGTGCTTTTGCATAAGCGATATAATCGTATTTGGCGATACTTTCGAAATATTCTGCGTGCATGGCCGCTCCCTGCCAGTCTTTTTCTATTCCCAGCAAACCTGCAGGATTCCACATCGGGGAATACACATCATTTTGGCTGCTGATCACAGCACCACCCATGGCGAGACCTCTGGCTCCGGCACCGATATTTAGAAATTCATTGGAATATTTACGAACGATCTGAGCATCAGCCAATACTCCTGTAAATATGAATAATGCAAGTAATTTTTTCATTGGATTTCGGAGTTTAGTTTCTTTTTGGTTCTTTTCGATTTTAAAATTCCATTGATAATAATTGCCAAAATCATAACAAATGACGCGATATAAAATAAAGTACTCATCTGTTCCGATTCTCCAAAGATAAAAAAAGCAAGGATAATTCCGTATACAGGTTCCAAATTTACTGTAAGAACAAGTGTAAACGGCGAAATATACTTCATCAGGTTAACAGATTCCAGCATGGGAAACGCAGTGAAAACTCCGGCCAACAGTACTACCAGCGCGAGATCTCTCCAACTGAGATCCACTACCTCAGCGACTTGTCCGGATAAGACTGAAAATAACGCAACAATAAAAAAGCCACCGAAAATTTCATAAAAAATAATATTTCCCGAACTGGTTCTGCCGTACAGTTTGCCATTGAACACGGAAAAAACGGCACCGAAAAGTGCCGCCAGAATTCCATAGAAAATCCCTTCTTTGTATCGGAATTCTACATTGAAAATCAGGGAAATACAAAGCACAATGACCACTCCGATAATAACTTCGGGAAGATCTATTTTTCTTTTAAAAACAATAGGTTCGAGAATAGCTGCAAACAGGGTGGAAAGCGAAAGGCAACTTAATGCGATGGAAACATTGGAAATTTTAATCGAATAAAAAAAACAGAGCCAATGAAACGCCATGAATCCACCAATAGTTACCAACTGGTACATGAGCTTCTTTGGAACATGAAGCGATTTTTTCTGTATAAATCTGATAAAAACAAACAAAATTGCTGCGGCAAAGAGCATCCGGTAAAACACCAGAGTTTGCGCATTTGCTGTAATCAGTTTTCCAATAATCGCCGTAAATCCCCAAAGAAATACTATCAGATGCAATCTGAACAGTGCTGCATTTTTCATATAATTTGCAAAGCTACGGTTTTTACCAGCCTCCGGATGCACCACCGCCACCAAAACTTCCGCCGCCGCCAAATCCACCGAAACCACCGCCACCAAAACCACCGCCGCGACTCATGCCGCCACCAAAACCACCGCCCATCGGAAATGGAAAAAATCCGCCGGGATAGGATCTTCTTCCGCGTCGGGAAAGGATCACATCATCGTCATCATTACCGCCACCGCCGCCACGGTTCCTGAAAATACTGCTTAGAATGATAATGACAATAACAGCAATCAAAAGAATTTTTAAAAAACCGATTCCGCCGCCCTCGGAAGAATCTTTGGAAACAATCGGTTTATATTTTCCCTGCACGGTTTCCATCAACGCCGTTGTTCCGCGGTTGATTCCTTCATACCAAAGTCCCTGTTTGAAATTAGGGGCGACGATATAATCGATGATTTGTCCGGCAACCGAAGCTGTCAGGTATTTCTCCACATCCCTACCCTGTTGTATGGACATTTTTCTGTCTTCAGAAGCAACAAGAAAAACAATACCGTTGTCTTTTTCTTTCTTTCCGATTTTCCATTGTTCACCAAACTGCCATGCTACGAAATTGACATCTTCACCATCAGTTGTAGGGATGATGATAACCATAATTTCCGTAGAAGTAGAATCCTCAAATTTAATTAGTTTCTGATTCAGCAATTCTTTTTCAGAGTCCGTCAGAAGCCTGGCTTCATCATACACCGGATAAAGAATCGCCGGTTTTTCCGGTATTTTATACTGTGCCGAGGCGCTGACAAAGAAAGTGGCAACGGCAAATAAAAAGAATAATTTAAGAAAAACTGATCTCATTGGAGAGTTCATTAGGGTTGTTTCCGTTGATGGGAAAATGTTTTTTCAGTTCGGTTCCTGTTTTCAGAATAGCTTCCTCCAAGGCTTCAAAATAATTTCCGCGGGCAAATGCTGAGGTAATTTCATCGTGCATCCGATCCCAGAAATGCTGATGCACTTTTTTGTGAATACCTTCGTCACCGACAATGGTAAGGTATCTTTTATCAAAATTAATATGAAAAAGCACTGCATTTCTTTCTTCCGTTTTGTGCATATTCAGGCTTCGGAAGATTTCAAAAGCGGTCTTTGCATTATCATCCTCAGAATTGGAATCAATATGAACCCTGATTTCTCCGGAAGAATGATTTTCGGCAGTTTGAATGGCTTCCACGAGAGAAGCCATTTGCCTGTGTGTAAGGAAATTACTCATGATTTTTTACTCAGTGAAAACTTCAGGCGCATTTTCTGCACCAGCAGCAGCTTTGAATAAAGGTTTTTCTTTAAAATTAGTAAAATTGGCAAAAATATTAGTCGGGAACGATTTGATAGTCGTATTGTATTCCTGCACTGATCCGTTGTAGGTCACCGTTTCTGCACGGATACTGTTTTCAATAGCGGTATATTCTCTTTGAAAATTCGTGTATTGTTGATCTGCTTTCAGGTTGGGATATTGCTCCACAACAGCCATCAAACGGCTTAATGCACCGCTGAGCTCTCCCTGTGCCGCCTGGAATTTTGCCATATCAGCTTCAGTCATATTGGTAGGATCAATGGTGACAGAAGTAGCTTTTGATCGGGCTTCAACGACACCGGTAAGGGTTTCCTGTTCAAATTGCGCATACGATTTCACCGTTCTTTCCAGATTCGGAATCAGATTTGCTCTTTTTTGATAAACCGTTTCTACATTACTCCATTTGGTGTTCACATTTTGTTCCTGTTTTACGAGATTATTATACTTGGGAACTCCCCAAACGAGCAATAGCCCAAGAATAACGAGAAGTGCAATACCTAAGGTTCCTGCACTTAAACAACCTTTGTTTTTCATAGTTTATTTTATAAAATGTTGTGAAAATTAGCTGATCAAATATACAAATTATGTGCTAATTTTGTAAAAAATACATAAAAATGACAACAGCTGTAGTGGCCATGGGACTGGGAAACGAGATAGGATATGATAATCAACTGATTTGGCACCTGCCCCGTGACCTCAAACATTTTAAAAATATTACGGAAGGACACCCCATCATCATGGGCAGAAAAACGTACGAAAGCATAGGAAAACCCTTACCCAACCGTACGAATATTGTGGTGAGCAGGAGAACAGACTGGTTTCAGGAAGGAATTCTGATTGTTGGAAGTGTGAAGGAAGCTCTGAAATTCGCTAAAAAAATTGATGAAGAAATTTTCATCATCGGTGGTGCTGAACTGTTCAAAAGCACAATGGAAATCATAGACAAACTGGAAGTGACCGTAATTGATGCCCATTTTGAAGCTGATACTTTTTTTCCTAAAATTGACGAGAAAATATGGAAAAAAACGCAGGAGGAATTTATCGAAAAAGATGAAAAGAATGCATACAACATGTATTTTCAAACGTACGAAAGAAGATAACGGAATGAAAATCCACTGCTCAGAATCAGGGCTGTCCGTCTCAAAATTCTTATCTTTGCACTTCTTAAATTTTAACTGATGAATAAGTATATAAAACTAGTTATTGCAGCTCTGCTAATAGGACTTGGAATTTACATGATGTTTTTTACCCGGAATCTGGGTTGGGGAGTCGTTGTTTTTCTGCTTTCCGCTTTTCCTATATTTCTTTTTTTCAAAAACGAATTTATATTGCTTGCTTTCTGGCAGATCAGAAAACAAAATATGGCGAAGGCTGTGCAATGGCTTTCTAAAATTCAGAATTATCAAACGGTATTACACCGGTCACAATATGGATATTTTCAGTACCTCTCCGGCCTTACACTGGCTCAGGATAATCCCGCAAAAGTAGAACCTTACATGAAAAAAGCTCTGGAATACGGACTGAATATGAAACAGGACCGTGCGATGGCCATGCTGAATCTTGCTGCTTCAGCCATTTCAAAAGGGAGAAAACAGGAAGGGCAAAAGCTATTGGAAGAAGCCCGCAAACTGGATTCGGCGGGAATAATGACCGATCAGATTAAAATGATGAAGGAACAGTTGAAAATGCCTTCCATGCAAAAACACATGCACAATCCTCACATGAGACAGCGTGGAAAGTTTTTCTAAGAAAGAATTTATTTTAAACTTTACCAAAAAATAGGGCAGTGAAATGATATTCGCTGCCTTTTTTATTCTATCTCGTTCTTAAAAAGGATTGAGAAAGCGCACTCTTTGGCTGCTTTTATTCCTGGATTTCTGGAAATTTGAGGTTCTATCGGATATAAATGAGGTTCCGAGCCCCAAATTTGGGGTTACTAACCTCATCTTTGCGGTTCCAGACCGGAAATTTGCGGTTCCAGACCGGAACTTTGGGGTTCCAGACCGGGATTATGAGGTTCCAAACCGGAAGAACGAGGTCCAGTAGTGAAAATATAGGTTAATTGATTAATCGGTTAATTGTTTAATTGTTTGGAAAGAGCTGATTGCTTATTTCCTTCACCCCCGGCCCCCTCCGAAGGAGAGGGGGAGTGTTGTAATCCCGGGACAGCTCTTTTAGGGTCGGGTAAAATATTCCGGAATTTTTTGTACAAATTGCTTAATAGTTGAGATGTTACAGCATGACAAAAACAGTGTTTATTATTCCGCAGGAATCTCAAGAGCGATAATTTACATCACGAGAAGCATACAGTTTCGAAAGTGGAATTCAACTTTGCCAAAGTTTCAAACTTTGGCAAAGTTATTTTTAGCCGGAATCTATTACTCAGCGAGGAGTTGTATTAATTTAACCTGACCCTTTTTATTATTTTGATACATTTTTCACCAGAAGGAAACTGGTGTGTTTGGTTACGGCAACTGTCCCCAATTCGCGCCATTGAAGGATGTACCAATACGTTGCAGTAGGAACGCGTCTTCCCTGAAATATGCCATCCCAGGTATATTTGTTTGCGGGAGTTCCCACAAAAACTTCTTTTCCGTAACGGTCATAAATTTTAAAAACCAGATCCTTTTTAGACATCAGAGATGAATAATCAATCGTTTCATTCAGGCCATCTTCATTAGGCGTAATGGCATTAATAAGATTGATAATGGAGAAATCCATGGTGATGACTCCACATCTGCTGGAATCTCTTACGTACAGCGTATATTCTCCTCTTGGAAGACCCAGAAAAACATTGGAAGTCTGCCATTGAAAGCCATCTATTGAATATTCGTAAGGTGGATAACCGCCGGTTACTGTTACCGTAATATTTCCTTTCTGAATGTCTATCGCGGTAATGACCGGAACTTCCAACTCCGTAACGGTAACCGATTGGCGATAAACACAGCCGTCAAAAGTAAGATCAACCCAATAAGTTCCTGCGCCTGCAAGAATGGTTTGGGTGGTTTCACCTGTACTCCAGAGATAACTTTCAAAATTATGGCCTGCATCCAGAAGTGCTTTTGTATCCGGACAAACTTCCTGATCTGCAAGCGTATCAGATTTTTTAGGTACTTTAATATAAATAGACAAAATTCCGACAACTGGACAAAAGTTTGGCCTTTCAAAGCGGATGTAAAATGTTTCAAGAACATTCACCGTTACCGCTGATGAAATGGGATTTACTCCTTGCTGCGCATCGGACTGAGAGGTGTAGTAAGTAGCCGTCACCAAAGGATCTGTAGTAAAATGGAATAAAAATGTTGACAGATTTACCTGCTGTATTCCGTCTAAATCGACATCACATACACTCTGATTTATGTTGTCTGAAAGCAACAGAACTTTCGTTCCTGCAAGGAAATTCAAAGGTTTTATTACTGCAGGGCAACCGTCCGGAGAATCTACACGGATGTAAATGATGGTATCCGAAGTATAACTCCACAACAAAGGCAACACATTAGCATTTCCTGCATTTGCGTCAGATACATTAGCATAATACCGAACAGTAAAATATCCTGCGTTCTGCAATATCTGCGGAGTAATGGTGGCTAGATCTACATTGATATTCCCATCCAGATCGTCATCACAAAAACTTCCTGTAAAATCAGCCACTACCGCCAAAGGAAATAATTCTAAAGTTATTTGCGCAATACTTTTGCAGCCTTCCTGCGATTTCACAACGGCAAACGCAGTTCCGGGAGCAGCAACATACGCCGTAGGATTGGTAATGAGTGCTGCAGGATTTTCATTTTGTGCATCTGCCAGCGTTGGATAATAGGTAATTGTAACCGGCGATTGCGTTGTTACATTAGCAGTAGTCAGATTAAAAGTTCCCTGTCCCTGAATTTCACAGCCTTTTACCGTCGCATTGTTTACCAGTACCTGAGCAATATTAAGTGTAACCGTAACCGTTTCACATTCGGGAAAATCCGGATGATTGCCACAGAACGCATAAGTAAAAGTATCTACCCCTACACTTTGAGCGTTAGCAGTATATACGATTTGCCCGGTTGTGGGATTTATCGTAACCGTTCCCAATGTAGGTTGTGAAATAATTGCAATGGTTGAAATGTCAATAGCTTGAGGAATACTCACCGATGAAAAAGCGGGCGTAATTTCCTGCGTGGTACAAAAGGTATATTGTACAGAAGAATTCACCATACATTTTTCAACTTTATGAGGCTCAGTAACTAATGGTGCACAGCTTCCCATGGTAACTGAAGCGGTATAAAAACCAGGAAGTGTAGGTGTAAATGAAGAATTGGTAGCATTGGGAATTAATGTCCCGTTAAGATACCACTGATAACTGTCATAAATAATAGGATCTACTGTAAGCGTAATTCCCGGAATACAGGTTCCTGTGGCGATAATTACCGGTTGCGTAGGAAATCCGGCAAAGAATCCTCCGTATCCTACAGCATCGGTTCCTGCATTAATTCCTGCTGTAATAGCCTTGCTCGAATTGATGGTGATATGGCCAGAAACATTGGGAACTCCATACGTAACCCAATTGGTAGTTCCCGACATGTTGAAAGGCCCTGTTCCGGCCGGAGGTGGCATTCCATTAATGGTAACTACAGCACCTACTTCCGTGATAAGGTTGAGTTTGGTAGGAATATTCAAAACACCCGCCGGATTTGCATTGGAATGAACCTGATTCTCATCAATAAACCCGAGTTCATCAATTTGTTTCGGAAGATAGCAGTTCAGGGCCGGAATAAAATTAAAACCACCGGTTGCTACTGAAACGCCGGCATCATCAAAACCTGCCAAAAGCTGATAAACATACGCATTATGAGAGGTGGAAATGTATAAATTATAGTGATTATTCCCCTGAAGAATATATTTTGATTCGGGTACGCGATAATATTCACCTTCGTTAATAGTCGCAACCAAACCCTCATTGTTCACAAATATTTGCGTATTATCCTGGGTAGCGATGATGAGGGCGCCTTCCATGTTATTCCCAATATTTCCGTTTCCTTTCACCAGTGCAAAAGTATTTCCTAACCGGCTGACGGGCACCGACTGGTCCATCAGAATATCAGAACTTGTAGCAATAGGTCCCGCATATTGTCCGTTAAAATTCCCATTCGTCACATTCACAGGCTTATCTGAAACAATTTTACTGCCTATGAAGCCGGTACCGTTGGCTGCCATAGAACCAGAACCTTCTATGATATAAGACTGCCCTTTATTCAGAACAAAAGTCAGGGATGGAACCGCAGCTCCTGTAGTTCCGTTGGAAAACTGTATCCCGGGTGCGTAATCTGAAACGGTGACGGTAGTATTGTTTTCTGTAGCGAGAATACTCGTCATAAAATTCAGAATAGGATTCTGCACCATAATAGGTGCTACTGCTGTATAAAACAGTGTTCCCGTAGAAGCAATTCCCTTTGAAGTAACGATTTCCGCATGATTAAAAACCGAAAATCGGAGATTGGCATAGAAAGGAAATTCCGCCTGCACATGAAGCCCTTTTGTTATCGGAGTGAACAGATCACTTTGTTGTGTTGTAATAATATGCTGCCGCGGAACATCAAATTTTTGTGGATTCCCTTTGCTGATGATCACCGTTCCGATAAGGGTATTATTGTTATAAATACTTACTGGAAACGGAGTTGTCCGGTTGGTAGAGAGATAAAGCTTCTGATAAGGATTAGGATTGCCTGTCCTGTCAACCATGGGAGCAAACCAATGCTCTCTGTCCAGCTGTGCCAGAAGGCCGTTATATAAAAGAAGAAATAGTAAAAAAGATAGAAGTTTTTTCATAATTGAGAATGAGTGACTTACAAAGTTAAAAATTATTTAATCAAATTAAAGATTTTCTCAATAAAAAAGCACGGCAATTTGCCGTGCTTCATTATTAAATTATAATTGATGATTATTCAATATTCTTCACCATTACCCATCCTGTGTGTTTTACAGGGGTTTTGGCTGCATCTGGCTCGTTCCAGGAAATGTGATACCAGTACGTTCCAGTAGATACTCTTTTGTTTCCGAATCTTCCGTCCCACATATAATTGTTGTTCTTATCTGCAACGTGAACACGGTTTCCATATCGGTCATAAATAGATAAAGTAAGGTTTTCCTTGTATCTGAGTGCGGAATAATCCAGTACATCGTTTACACCATCTTCATTTGGAGTGATGGCATTTACCAAGTTTGGAACCGTTACTTCGATCATTACCGGAGCACAATTGAAAGAGTCTTTCACATAGAAAATATTCTGTCCTCTTGGAAGATCAGTGAATACATTAGAATCTTGCCAAGTAATTCCATCAAGGGAATACTGATAAGGCTGTTCTCCACCTAACACAGTAAGGGTTACAGTATTGTTATTAATTTCAATATTACTGATCACCACTTCCGGTGCTTTGTGAACTTTTACGGTTTGAATCGTCGGACAACCTTCAGAGTAAAGTGTTACCCAATATTCACCAACACCTACTCCTGTAATTTCCTGCGTGGTAGCTCCTGTACTCCAAAGATAGGACTGGAACCCAGGACCTGCATCTAAGGTAGTTCTGCCTTCAATACAGATGATCTTATCAACTAATACTGTAGAATAGTTTGGCAGAATAACGTTCAAAGTAATTTTTGCAATAGAATAACATCCATTTTCAGTATAAACACGTACATAAGCTGCTGAAGTTGGAGAAAGATATACAAATGGATTCTGAATTTCATTGGTATTGCCTTCTGCATCAGCCAATGAAGGATAATATTTCACTGGTACACCAGGGAGCGCTCCAACGTTTGCTATCGTAAGATCAAATTCTGCTGTCGTTGGATTAGCAGGAATAAAGCAAGAACTCAATACTGCATCATTAACAACCGGCTGGTCGTAGAAA
>JADMKO010000044.1 GCA_015478785.1 Chryseobacterium sp.
CAGCGTATTTCACCCTTTTATTTTTTAGTTTAGCCCGCTAAGCTTTCAATCTAAAAGAGCAAAATCCATCCACAAATAGCTATAAAATTGAGAATTGTAAAATTTAAACAGGCTCTAATAAAAAACTCCGGAAGAACCGGAGCTTGCTTATATTTAAATTATTCGATATTAAAATTTCCAACCAAACGTAACTGAAAAGTTATTCCTTTTGTTATGAACATCAGCTATAGCGGAAGATTCACTGTCTACAGAAGAATTGGCTGAATAATAGGATGAATTGATATTCCCGTCATTATATCCGAAAAGAAACGGACTGTTGTACTTCGTGTTACTGTGCTGATAAGCGGCATCCACATAGAAAGACTTGAAATTATAACCGATTCCCAAACCTACGGTATTTCTGCTTGAAGCAAATAGATTGTCGTATGTCGCCAAAGCATCGCTGCCATCCTGGCGATAAGCACTCATAGAAACCGGAGAAACGGGATTGGAAGCGAAGGCATAGCCTCCACGAATCCGGAAATCCTTGATTCTGTATTCCGCGCCTGCTTTTATTTCGGAAACATTATTGGCATGAGCAGAGAAAAAATCGTTCATTTCTGTTTCAGCTGCTCCGCGAACTTTATAATGCGGTTTGGTGATTCCAATGGTATAATCAATATTCATTGAGAAATTCTTACTGGCCACATATCCGGCGCTCAAAGTAGCTTTCAAAGGTGTCCGAAGATTACGGTTTTCTGCTGCCACCCCATCACTGCCATTAATTTCATAATAATTGAAAACCCTTTCTATATGCCACCAAGTGGGCGTTTCCAAAGCAGCTCCCCATCGGAAACCTCCCGGAAGTTTACCCAATGCACCTAAAGACATTGAAAATCCTGAAGCTTTTTCTGAAAAAGGAGTGTATTGTTTGGCAAACTGTTCAAAAAATACTTTATTGGTTGCGATTTCACTGACTTTAAATTCTGCTGTGTCGAACTGATCCAACTCAACGGTATGAAAATTAAGTCCTGCACCAAAATAAATATTATTATCGTAATTGGCACCTACACCAATGTTCATTTTGGATTTCAGTCCTCGTCTGTCGTAAGCATGTCGGTTGAGTTCCAAATTATTAATAGCGTTTCCAAACTGAATGGTATTCAACCCAGGTGTTTCAATATAGTCATCTAAAGATTCTCCCGAATAATTGAATCCAAGATTTACAAATTTCCACGGCGTTTCTGTCAGCAACTGAAAAGTGGCGACACCACCTACATTTCCTATATTAAAATTGGAATTGGAATAGCTTGCGCTGTTTCCATATAAGGAGCTTTTGTTGGTATAATTGCTGAGCAAAAGTGTACCGGTGATTTCGCTGCTAATCGCAACGCCTAATCCAGCGGGGTTATTGAACAAAGAAGTGGCATCACCTCCCAAAGCTCCTGTAGCTCCTGCCATTGCATTGAATTTTGCAGTGCCTTCATTTGTGCTTCCTGAATATACTCCGAGCGTATTTCTGATATTTGACACATCCTGCGCCTGGATATAGAATGCTGCGGAGATGCTTAATACAGCTAAAGACTTTTTAATCATGATTTTAATAAGTTATTTACATTTTCATCTTCTGAACCCTCCTGAACGTGTACTTGAACCGCTGGAACGAACTCCTCCTGAACTCCCGGAACGGAAACCTCCACTGTCATTGGATCGGATATTAGGCTGCGTTCGCTGTGGTTGTTGATAAGTAGGTTGTCTGGGTGAAGTCGGTGTGTTATACCTTGGCGTCGTTTGCTGACGAGGGGTACCGCTGCTGTTCGGTTGGGTTCTTATATTTGGATTACGAATTCCGGTCGCCGAAGGCTGACGTGTATTGGAATTTCTAATACTTTGATTCTGCATTGATCTGTTGCTGTCGTTCCGGAACCCATTGTAACGGTTTGTTCTCAACGAATTGCCTTGCGGATGCTGATAAGAGTTGTATAATCTTCCGTTGGCACCACTTCTCATATAAGGATAGGATGTTCCGTACCCATAATAATACGGTGAATTCCAGCCCCAGTACGGGTTATATCCACCCCAATAATAAGGCGAATATCCAAATCCATAATACGGATATCCCCAATAGGGATTGTACCAAGAAGATCCCCATCCAAAAGAAAAACCAAAGTGCCATCCGCTGCCCCAATATGGACTGTATCCCCACGGACTGTAATATCCCCAAGGCGACATGCCATAGTTCCATGAATCGCTGTAATAATTTGTTTCAGATCCGCTGTACGCACCCCAGTCTGTGCTACTTCCTTCATCCCAGTATTTACTGTTATCAATCCAGTCTCTGGATCGTACATTTTCAATGTAAGCAGTATTATCGTAGTCGTAATATTCACCTACGGTATTTCCGGTATTGTTGGTAATAACACCTTCTGGAAGCGTATCCTTCTCAGGGTCGTAATACACGCCATCGGTTTCGGTATAACCGCCAACTTGCACACCGCAGGAAATGAGGATCAAACTGCCTGAAACGGCGAGAATCATACTGGATTTCAGCCGTTCAGATAATTTTTTTAATATATTCTTTTTCATAATAATCTTAAAATTTAATTTTAAATATCTTTGTACACGTTTAAGCAGAAATGATACCATTATTCATGGGAAAATTTCACGTAAATATACATTTTTATTTTAGATGCCTGGCTTAGCTAAAAGTTAAAAATAAATACAAAAATTGAAATAAAAGGAATGGCAAAATTAACTTCAAGAAAAGAAGATTACAGCAAATGGTACAATGAACTTGTGGTCAAGGCTGATTTAGCAGAAAACTCACGAGTTCGGGGATGCATGGTAATAAAACCGTACGGATTTGCAATTTGGGAAAAGATGAAAGATGAATTGGATAGAAAATTCAAGGAGACCGGACACCAGAATGCCTATTTTCCGCTCTTCGTACCGAAAAGTCTTTTTGAGGCCGAGGAAAAAAATGCAGAAGGATTTGCCAAAGAATGTGCTGTAGTCACGCATTACAGGCTGAAAACGGATCCGGATAATCCACAGAAACTCATCGTAGACCCTGATGCTAAACTTGAAGAAGAACTCATCGTACGCCCTACTTCTGAAGCCATCATTTGGAGTACGTATAAAAACTGGATTCAGTCCTACCGTGATCTCCCGATTCTCATAAATCAATGGGCCAATGTGGTACGCTGGGAAATGAGAACACGCCTTTTTCTGAGAACTACAGAATTTTTATGGCAGGAAGGGCATACTGCACATGCCACCAAGAAAGAAGCGATAGAAGAAACCGAAAAAATGCTGGAAGTATATGCAGAATTTGCTGAAAACTTCATGGCGATGCCGGTAATTAAAGGAATTAAATCACCATCAGAACGGTTTGCCGGTGCAGTAGAAACGTATTGTATCGAAGCGATGATGCAGGACGGAAAAGCATTACAAGCCGGAACGTCGCACTTTCTGGGACAGAATTTCGCTGAAGCTTTCGATGTAAAATTCACGAACAAGGAAGGTGAAATGGAATATGCCTGGGCTACTTCATGGGGAGTTTCTACCCGACTGATGGGAGCTTTGATTATGGCACATTCCGATGATCACGGATTGGTACTTCCTCCAACTTTGGCCCCTTTTCAGGTCGTGATTGTCCCTATTTTTAAAGGAGAAGATCAACTTCGCCAGGTGGATGAAGTAGCTTTTGAAATTCAAAATAAACTCAGAGCGAAAGGAATTTCTGTGAAATACGATAATGACAACCAGAACAAGCCCGGATGGAAATTTGCAGAATATGAACTGAAAGGTGTACCGGTGAGAATCGCTTTGGGTGCCCGCGATTTGGAAAATAAAACCGTTGAAGTGGCCCGAAGAGATACCCTCACCAAAGAAGTGCAACCTCTGGAAGGAATTGAAAATTATATTGAAGAATTGCTCCAAAAAATACAGCAGGAAATTTATTTGAAAGCTCGTAACTTCCGCGACAGTAATATTACCAAAGTAGAATCTTACGATGAATTTAAAAAAGTGCTGGAAGAAAAAGGAGGATTTATTTCCGCACATTGGGACGGAACCGAGGAAGAAGAAGAACAGATAAAAGAAGAAACGAAAGCCACCATTCGCTGCATTCCGCTGGACGCTGAAACAGAAAACGGTGTATCTCTGATCTCAGGAAAGCCCTCTTCAAAACGGGTAATTTTCGCAAAATCGTATTAAACTTGTTAAATTTTTTCCCGGAAAAACTTATCATTCAGCAAGCTCTAAACATTTGTTTAAAAAAATTGTATTAATCCAAACCTAAAACAGGTTTGGATTAGTTTTTGTATCGCAGTTTACAATATTAAATAAACTATTATGTCTGTAAACATTATTGATCTTATACAGGGACAATTGGGTCCTGCATTGATCACCCGACTGGCATCTCAGCTTCAGGAAAATGAATCGGGAATCTCTAAAGCCATCAGCGGATTATTGCCAGTGGTTTTTGGAGGAATCGCCAATAATTCCACGCACCCTGCCATTTTAGATGCCGTCACAGGAGATCATCACAGCACACTTTTAGGAAATCTTCAGGAATCTACAGCAGCCAGCCCTACGATTACGGCGGTCGTTTCCGGGATTCTGGGAGAGAAAACCAACGGAATATTGGATAAGATAAGTGAATTTTCCGGCATCAGTACTGCTTCGGTCGGGAATTTATTAAATATCGTTACCGGTGCCGTCATAGGTTCCATAGGGAAGTACGCAGCGGATCAGAACATGGAAAGATCCGAAATTTCTAAACTATTAAACAGCCAAAAATCAGCAGCTGCCTCTATAATTCCCACGGGTTTATCAGCATCAGCATTAGGCCTGGAAAATAAATTTGAGCAACCTGCTCCATCTAAAATCAGTACATCCGAAGATGAATCTACCTCACGGATTACCAGAGCAGGACATACCCATTTGCCTCCGAATCCGGATGACAAGGAAAGCGGTTCTGTTTTGAAATGGCTTATCCCTCTGGTTTTACTCACACTCGCTGCATGGTTTCTTTGGAAACAATGTGACAACCGAGAAACTACATCATCTGAGAATGTAGCTTCTGATTCCACCATAATACAGGAAGATACCGTAGCATATCAGGGAAATACTACTTCCGCAACCATAACAGATATTGACCTGAACGGCACGCCATTGAAAGGATATGCCAACGGAATGGAGCAGCAAATGATCGACTTTTTGAAATCAGGAAATTATGAGAATGCAGCAGATGACGAAGCTTTGAAGGAGACCTGGTACGATTTCGACAATGTTCAATTTCAAATGGGTTCGTATAATAAGTTTGAGCCCGGATCAGAAGGGCAACTTCAAAATTTGGCTAAAATCTTAAAAGCATATCCGGAAGCTAAAATAAAAATTGGCGGATATACAGATAAAGTTGGTGACGAAGCGGCTAATGTAAACCTTTCACAACAGAGAGCCAATTTCATTAAATCTGAATTGGAAAAACTGGGCGTAGGTTCGCAAGTAACCGGTGCCGAAGGATACGGCAGCCAACACGCCACCATTCCCGCCGATGCCTCCGATGAAGCTCGGGCCGTCGACCGCAGAATGTCAGTGCGATTTACAAAATAAAAAGCAAAGCTGTTTCGGGAGAAGCAGCTTTTTTATTGTCTTTCATATCCGAAAATCATGCTAATTTATTTGTCGTCAGTAAAAAATCGCTCATATAAGCAGCAATGCTTGTGGCATACTGATGGAATAAAGCA
>JADMKO010000045.1 GCA_015478785.1 Chryseobacterium sp.
TATATTGTAAGTTCTTTCCATGGAAGCTCCAGGAGGAAGCTGCACATCGGTAAAGATAATTCCACGGTCTTCCTTAGGAATAAATCCTGTCGGCATTGTGGAATTCGCCCACCAAAAGGTAAGTCCGCCGGCTGCAAATATTAAAATAGTAACCCATTTGTGCCTCAACAAAAACCCAACGGAATGACCATATTTTTTGACAGTTGCATTGAATCCTACATTAAATTTCGTAAAGAATTTCTGCATGATGTTCATGTTGGAATACTCTTTCTGATGATGCACAGGAGGTTTCAGAAACATCGCACACAACACCGGGCTTAGGGTAAGTGCATTCACCGCAGAAATTAAAATCGCAATAATCAACGTGACACCGAATTGCTGATAAAAAACTCCAGTCGGACCTTGCAGAAACGTTACGGGAATAAAAACGGCCGCCATCACGAGTGTAATGGAAATAATGGCTCCGGTAATTTCATCCATTGCTTCTATCGTCGCTTTTCTGGCATCTGTAATACCCTGTTCCATTTTCGCATGAACGGCTTCCACTACCACAATGGCGTCATCCACCACAATACCAATGGCCAAAACCAATGCAAAAAGGGTGAGCAAATTGACGGAATATCCCAATAAATTCAAGAAGAAAAAAGTACCAATAATAGAAACCGGAACTGCAATCGCCGGAATAATCGTGGAACGGAAATCCTGAAGAAAAATAAATACCACCAAGAAAACCAGAATAAAAGCTTCTATCAACGTAGTAATTACCTTACTAATAGAGGCTTCCAGGAAATCATTGGTATCAAAATTAATGCTGTATCCAATTCCTTCGGGCAATGTTTTTTCAGTTTCGGTAAGAAATGCTTTAATTTCCCGAATAATCTCCTGAGCATTAGAACCCGGAGTTTGAAAAATACCCATACTTACAGAACGTCTCCCGTTGTTCTCTCCGATTCCTCCATAGGAAAGGGCATCCAGCCTGATTTCAGCCACATCTTTCAACCGAAGATAATCTCCGTTTCCGAGTGCACGAATAATAATATTTTCAAATTCTTCTACTTCATTATATTTTCCTTGGTAAGTAATAACATATTGAAAAGAACTTCCGCTGTTCTCGCCTAATTGTCCGGCTGCAGCTTCCCGGGATTGCTCATTGATGGCGTTTGAAACCTCTAAAGGTTCCAGTCCGTAGGCTGCCATTTTTGCCGGATCCAGCCAGATTCGCATCGCATAGGTTTTCCCACCGAAAGCCATTGCATCTCCTACTCCGTTCACCCTTTTCAGCGCCGGAATAATATTGATATTCATGTAATTCTGAAGCCAAACCTCATTGAGATCAGGATTGGAAGTATAGAAGGAGAGAAACATCAGCGCACTCGTCTGTTGTTTGTTCACCTGCACACCAGAGCGGGTAACTTCCGAAGGAAGAAGCGGCATGGCGCGCTGCACCTGATTCTGAACATTTACGGCGGCAATATCCGGATTTATTCCCTGTTTAAAGAAAATCTGAATACTGGCTGAACCGTTATTTAAGGCAGTAGACGAAATATAATCCATCCCTTCCACCCCGTTAACTTGTTCTTCAATAGGAATGATGACACTGTTCATCACCGTTTGGGCGTTGGCTCCGGTATAGTTCGCTGAAATACGCACCGTTGGTGGCGCAATATCCGGATATTGTGTTACCGGAAGTGACACTAATCCAAGGATTCCCAAAATTACAATAAGGATGGAAATAACAGTGGACAATACCGGCCGGTCTATAAATCTTTTTACCATAACAAATTAAAATACAGGTTGAATGGCGTTGATAATATCATCAAATTTCTTAGGCTGCGGTTTCACCGGCATCCCGGGTTTCAGAGTCCCTACTCCCTCAGCAACAACTACTTCGCCTTTCGAAACGCCCTCTTTTATCACCACCATATTATTCACGCGGTCTTCCACGCTAATTACTGCACTTCTTGCAGTATCCTGTTCCACTTTATAAATATACACCAAACCTTGCTGTTCATAAGTTGCACTTTCAGGAAGCACCAACACATTATCATACGCAATCGGAATTCTGACGGTTCCGCTGTTTCCGTTACTTAGTAATTTCTGCGGATTGGGAAATGAAACCCGAAACTGAATACTTCCCGTTGCCGGATCTATCTGTCCGGTTACTGCTTCTATCCGGCCTTTTTCAGAATATACGTCACCATTGGCCAAAAGCAATTCTACCATCGGCATATTTTTCAATTTTTCCGACATCGTGGCTCCGCGCGAATCCAGAAGAAAATCCAGATATTCTTTTTCATTCATCGAAAAATAAGCATATAACATACTGGTATCCGAAACCGTGGTAATGGGAGAAGGATCTCCCGGCCCTACTAAACTACCAGTTCTTAGGTTGATTTTTCCAATCACTCCTGAAATAGGCGCACGAATAACGGAATAATTGATATTCTCCTGAATTCCCTGAAAATTCGCCTGGGCCTGAGAAACTCCTGCGCTGGCTTGTTGCTTGGCAGCAATGGATTGAGACAGTTGCGCCTGAGTTCTGGCCAAATTTGCCTGCGCCGTCTGAAGCTGAACGGAACTGATAATATTTTTACTCACCAAAGGCTGAAGTTTTTCTACTTCCACTTGTGCTGCATTAACTGCGGCTTGTGCTGCTTTCACATTGGCTTCTGCTGCAGTCACGCTGGATCTTGCGGCACCAATTCCGGCTCTGGCAGCCGAAGCATTTTCGTTCAGCGTATTGGTTTCAATTCTGAAAAGTGGCTGTCCTTTTGTGACATATTGCCCTTCATCGACCAAAACCTGAGTAATGTAACCTTGAATTTTCGCACGCACATCATTATTGTTCCGTCCCTGTATGGTAGTAGGAAAAGTAGAATATCCGGTAACATTTCTGCTTTCTGCTACAACAGTCGTCACTGCTTTGGGACCCTGAGGTGGTTTTTCTTCTTTTTTACAGGCAGAAAGAGACAACACTGCCAGGCCGAAGATGATTATTTTATGATTCATATTAATTTGAAATTTCTTTTAGAGTTTCTCTAAGATTAGAGATATTATTTTCCAGTAAATCTTTATACAGATTGAAATTGGCATGATGCTGCTCCCGATCGCGATTAAATTCCTGAAGCTGTTTCACAATCGAAAGTTCTTTTTCCAGACGTTGTACCACCTGTTCGAAGCGGATTTTAATATAATCTTCATTCAGGAAAAAATGGCGTTTTCTTTCATCAGCAGGAGTGATATCCACAATCAATCTTTGAGAAAGCAACAGTTGCAATGAGCCGGAAACAGAACTTTTCGAGGATTTAAAAATATCTACCAATTCATCAAAAGTAACTCCCTTTCTTTCAAAATCGAAAATAAGGAAAGAATAAATTTTGGCAGCGAATGGCGGCAGATGGTAGACTTCGATATAATATTTTACCATTTCCAGATAGATGGATTCATCGATCTCAAAAGGGCCTAATAAAGTTCTGGAATGCTTCACAGCGCAAAGATAAAAAATTAGTTCGTTTTTTAGCGAACCAATTTCGCTGATAGATAAAAAAAATAGGTGATTACAGAAATCTACACCAAAATTATTCCAGGAAAACTCCGGTCGTTCTTTTCACTTCTTTGATGGTGAAAGAACTGTGCGTACTTCCGATATGTTGCAGACTGGTGAGTTTGGTTACCATAAATTCCCGGTATTCCTGAAGGTCTTTCACACAGATTTTCAAAATATAATCGTAATCGCCGCTCACATGGAAACATTCCAGAACCTCAGGAAATTCGATGATTTCTCTTTCAAATTGGGTGATGTATTCCTTTCGGTGTTGCGCTAATTTTACATGGCAAAGCGCAATAAAGTTCTTTTGAATTTTTTCTTTGTCCACGAGGGCGACATACTTTTCAATAACTTTCTGTTTTTCAAGCTTTTTAATTCGCTCAAAAACTGCGGTTACCGACAAATGAAGTTCGCTGGCTAATTCTTTGGTCGTTTTTTTGGCATCCTGCTGCAGCAAAACCAGTAGTTTTTTATCTTTATGGTCAAGATTCATCCGAAAATATTTTGGTGAAAGTAGGTTTAATCTTTCAAAAATAAATTAATAATCCGAAAAAACTTCATTTACCTGATTTATTTTCTGTATTGAACAATATTTATTGTTTAAAAGTCTGAAAATAATCACTTTTAGGAAAATTTAAAATAGAATCATGATGAAAAAATTCAATGGTGCAGATCAAATTCAGGATCTGCAGTTTTTCGGAGAATTCGGAGGGGTAAATCCTTCTATATCCGACAGTTCCACGTATACTTTTCTTTCCGCCAAAACCATGTCCGACACTTTCGAAGGCAATACGGACGGATGTTATCTGTATTCCCGCCATTCCTCGCCCAGCAACTTATATCTTGCGGAAGCTTTGGCAAAAATGGAAGGAACAGAAAGCGCAAATGTGACTGCTTCGGGAATGGGTGCGATTACTTCTGCGCTGCTTCAACTCTGCAAAAGCGGAGATCATATTGTTTCCAGCAGAACCATTTATGGCGGAACGTATGCTTTCATGAAAAATTTTCTGCCCGGTTATAAAATAGAAACTTCTTTTGTTGATATTACTGATTTACAGAAAGTTGAAAATTCCATTACGGAAAACACCAAAATACTTTATTGTGAAACCGTGAGCAATCCGCTGTTAGAAATTGCTGATTTGGAAGGCCTTTCAAAAATTGCTAAAAAACACCATCTGAAACTGGTGGTGGACAATACTTTTTCGCCGCTTTCTGTAACACCTCAGCTTTTAGGCGCCGATGTTACGCTTCACAGTCTGACCAAATTCATCAATGGCAGCAGCGATACTGTTGGCGGAGTTTATTGCGGAACCCAGGAATTTATCAATGCTACGAAAGATGTCAATTCCGGAGCGTGTATGCTTTTGGGACCAACCATGGACAGCCTTCGTGCAGCGAGTGTTCTTAAAAATCTGAGAACGCTTCCGATCCGTATGAGAAAACACAGTGAAAACGCTTTATTTCTCGCCGAAAACTGGGAAAAAGACGGATTGAAAGTAAAATATCCCGGACTGAAAAGCCATCCTCAGCACGAACTTTTTAAAACAATGATGCATGAAGAATTTGGTTTTGGCGGACTGGTTGCGCTGGATGTGAAGACCGTAGAAAAAGCCAACGAACTGATGGAAATGATGCAGAACGAAAACCTGGGTTATCTGGCGGTAAGTTTAGGTTTTTATAAAACCCTTTTCTCAGCATCCGGAACTTCAACCTCATCAGAAATTCCTGAAGACGAGCAAAAAGAAATGGGCTTGTCACCGGGACTGATCCGTTTTTCTATCGGCCTGGATCACGATATCGAAAGAACTTATTTAAAAATGAAAACCTGTATGGAAAAGGTGGGCGTTTTGTAAAACAGCTCCAATCACAGAAAAAGACTTTCCGAGCTGGAAAGTCTTTTTTATTTATCAAAACCATTCGGATGGTTTTTCTTAATATCTTGCACGGTTCCGAGGACTTTTTCTTTCAGTGAATTCTGATATTGCTTTAATTTTTCAGCTACTTTTTCATCAGAACTTCCGATGATTTTTGCTGCCAGAATTCCGGCGTTCATCGCTCCGTTCAGTGCTACTGTTGCCACAGGAATTCCTGTAGGCATCTGTAAAATCGACAGTACAGAATCCCAACCGTCAATGGAATTTGAAGACAAAATGGGTACGCCAATCACAGGA
>JADMKO010000046.1 GCA_015478785.1 Chryseobacterium sp.
AGCAATATGATGATAAGGAAGAGAAAAGAGTTATTACAAGTAGCGAGCAATCAACAGCAAAAAAACTAAGGATAACTAAAAAGAACGAAACTACTCGTAAAAATCATAGTGGAGACCTTATTAAGACAGCTGGTGTTAACACAACGAAGCCTCCTGCAACAGAAATAGAAGAGGTAACAATCATAGCTAAAAAGAAGAAATAATGCGTGAATATTTGATCATAATAGTTTATATACTTTGTTCTTTTACAGCTCTGTCTTGTAAGAATAATGATTTTGGAGAGGTAAAGTTTATTGACCTTAACACCCAAACTGTCGTAAATGTTTCTTGTGAACAACTGAAAACAAAATATTCTACCAAGGTAAAAAAAATTGATAGTCAAGAAGCTGAAAAATTATTTTATCTTTTTAAGAAGCTAAAAAGAGCAGATGCAGATTGGAATGTAAATGCAAGATTATTTGATTTTATTAAAATGGATGCAAAAAAAATTGAGTTTTGTATGGGGAATAATGTAATTATTATAGAAGGAAAGAAATATTTTGTTAATGATATTCTTCGTGAGTATATCTTAAAAATTACAACAAAATAGTATCTAAGTAGCTACCTTCATAACTACAAGTACAACGGAAAGGAACTTCAGGAAACGGGTATGTACGATTATGGCGCAAGATTTTATATGCCCGAAATCGGAAGATGGGGAGTTGTGGATCCGGTGGCAGAGAAGATGAGAAGGCATTCCCCATATAATTATGCTTTTAATAATCCTATTCGTTTTATTGATCCTGACGGAAAAAAACCAGAATGGATTGAAGGAACAGATGGTAAGAAAGTTACATACAAAAAGAATGAAGATGGTTCATTGTCATGGAGCAAAAACGCCTCGGCAGATACAAAAAGAATAGGAAACGCAATGGCAAAGACTACAACAGGTTTATCACAATTAAATGCGTATAGAGATGCAACACATAAGGTAAAACTTGTCATTGTCAAAAATGAAAAAAACGCTGCTAATTTTGCTGAAACAAAATTTCCTGAGGGTATTGGCCGAGATCCTAAATCAAAAGAAATTAAAATTAGTGCTGTAGAAGTTGTCATTTATGAAGAAACTGTGAAGAAAAGCTTTGGGGAATTAGATAAAGCACCGGAAGGGTCAAAATTTAATGATCAGAATAGTAATGAACTTTATGATATTAGCAAAGTTGAAGGTATGGATACGGTTATAGGTGGTTTGGGAGTTCATGAATCTGTTCATGCAACAGATAAAACAAATCTACAACAAAAGGTTGAGCATTTATTCGATAAAAAGACCAGTGATAGAGAGACTATACCTAATAAAATTGAAAAAAAATATATTGATGAAATTAAATCTAAACGTCTTTAAATATGTTTTTTATTTTACGTTTTGTTTTCCTATATCTACAGTTAAGGGACAGCAATTAGTAGACAAGTCTGTAGAAAATCACAGAGACAAAATAATAGAATTTTTAATCTCTAAAAAAGAATTATTAGGAGATTCTAAAAGTTTCCAGAAAATGATATATGCTACAAACGTAGGGTCAACATGCGAAATTTACGAAATTGGCACTACATCTTCTCACAGTATACCTTTTTTGATGATTATTGAAGACAATGCTATTAAGTTCTTAGAAACCAAAGAACTACAAGCTGAAATAAATAGTATTTTGAATTATATGAAGAAGAAAAATTGTTCTTCAGAGAAGGTTATAGATATCCTGAGTAACGTCGTAGCTATTTATGAACAAAACATTAAAATGAGTAACAGAAATGCTATTATTTATAAGTGTGATATAAAAAATTGATTGTATGACCACCAGAACAGGCTGCTGGAGCATAGCCACCAGGTAGACAGCAACCTGCTGGAAATCCTTGCCCAGAACGAATACAACGAACTTTCTCAGCTGGTCAATAAACAGGTAGGCAACGGTTTGCAAAGCATCGATTATGAGTACAGTATCAGAGGATGGCTTACCAAAATCAATGAACCTACGGATCTTAATGGTAAACTTTTCGGGTATGAAATAAAATATACCAATCCTGAAGAATCCACTGCGCGGTTTAACGGAAATATTGCCGAAATAGACTGGGTCAAAGCCACCGGTTTTAATGAACCTACCATCAGGGGATACAGTTATTCTTATGATGCTATTAACCGGCTTACCAACGCCAACTTCTCCGAACCCAATGCCACCATTCCTCAGAGTGAATTTTACAATGAAAGCATGTCCTACGACCTGAACGGAAATATCATCCAACTTTCCCGTAATGCCCCTTCGTTTTACGGTAATTATGCAGAGCAGATTGATGAGCTTTCCTACGACTACAACGGAAACCGATTGATTGCTGTTATTGACGGCAGCGGAAACCCTACCGGATATGAAGGCGGCGGCAGCATCATCAGCTATGATGCCAACGGCAACATGATTGATATGTACGACAGGGGCATTGAACAGATAGACTATAACCACCTGAACCTTCCCACCAAGCTGAGAATAGAAGGATTTAACAAAAGTGTGGCCTACCAGTACAGAGCCGATGGCACCAAACTGAAAAAGAGTTTTATTTTCACAGGGGATGACGGTGCTTTGTATTCCTCATCTACTGAATATCTGGATGGCTTTCATTACGTTTCTTCTACAGGAGATGAACTGTGGTGGGCATTTTATGAAGAATCCGGCAGTGCCTATGAGCCTGAGGCATTTGTGAATATGGTAAGCACCATGGATCTGGAGAATGTGCTGAAGTTTCCCATCGCAGAAAAATTTATCGATCCATTGATTCTCAGTTCATAACCCTTTATAAAAAAACCGCTCCAATACTATATTGAAACGGTTTTTCTGAAAACAAATTGATTATTTATTGGATACAAGATTCAGTTCAAGATCAACATCCTGAGAAATCATCCAGTCTTTCGGATCGCCTTCTGTACCGTAAGTCAGTCCCCAATCCTGTCTGTTGATGGTGAATTTGGAAGCCAGACTCATCTGGTTTTCAGTTACATCCACTTTTGCAGGGAACGTAACGTTAACCGTTTTGTCTTTTATCGTAAGATTTCCGCTCAGGATTTTGTTGGCTCCTTCCGTTTTGCTTTCGGTACCGGCAGCCATATCTTCCACTTTGGTGATTTCAAATTTCACGGTAGAATATTTTTCAATATCGAAGAAATCTCCATTTTTAAGATGGGCATCCAGATCCGCGGAAGTTTTCCCGTCCGTGATCGCAGGATCAACCGATGCAGGATCTGTAAGTAAAGTATTGAGATCAGACATCAACGTTCCACCGGTCAACTGGCCATTATCAATACTAAAGTGGCCTGTAGTTTGTGTGGTTCCGAATCTTGGATTCAACCCGCCTTTATGATAGGCAACCCATTTTACGGTGCTTCCTTCTGTACTTACAGTAAGTGTGTCTCCGTTTTGTGCAGCAACTTCTTGCTCTGTTGCAGTTATTGCGTTATCGGTTTTTGATTCTTTACAGGAAACTGCAAAAAGAGTGGCTGATAATGCCAGAATAAATAACTTTTTCATTATTATAAATGGTTTTAAAAATATAACTGCAAAGCTACATCAAGGCGCATCGCTGAGCGTTGATCTATGATAAGAAATGGTGGAGATAATTTTTTAAACGCAAAGGAGAATGGTTAGCTCTAATTTAAACTGCAGCAAGAGGCTACATTGAACTTTCCAGCGATTTCTTTAACGTGTCGAATTCAAATGTAAATCCTGTCGAAAGAAGTTTTTCATTGCTGACTTTGGAGCCTTCCAAAAGCATGACAGACATTTCCCCGAAGATCATTTTAATAATAAATTCCGGAGTGTTCGGAAGCCAGCTTTTCTTTCCGAAAGACTGAAGCAAAATTTTTGAAAATTCGTTCATCGTGATATGTTCAGAAGAAACGGCATTGTATATTCCCGATATTTCGTTGTTGGCCAGAATAAAATCATACAACCGGATCACATCCCGAACATCCATCCACGGTAAAAATTGTTTGCCGTTTCCTAACGAAATGTTGATGCCCAATCGCGCCAAAGGCGATAATTTCTGCAGCATGCCTCCGTCTCTGCCGATAATCACGCCCTTTCTTAAAATCACGCTTCGGATTCCTAAGGTCTGAAACTGCATTGCAGCTTGCTCCCAGGATTGACATACTTCAGCTAAAAAATCTTTGCCGGCAGCGGATTCTTCAGTGAAAATATTATCGGAAGTTACGGTACCATAATATCCGACAGCAGAGGAGGAAATGAAAGTTTTTATCTGAATATTATTGTGTTTTACAAAATTGTACAACAGATTGATTGAGGTAATTCTACTCTCAACAATCTCTTTTTTTCTTCTATTTGACCAGCGTTGTTCCCCAATGTTAGCACCGGTAAGATTGATGATCACATCCACTTCTTCAAAAGCACTTTTATCTATAAACCCTGTATCTGTGTCCCATTGGAAATAGTGGAGCTGTGGTTTCGAACTGCGCCGTGGCTTTCTCGACAATGCATTCACAAAATATCCCTTTTCCAATAAAGAAGCAATCAGCTGTTGGCCAATAAAACCGGTGGCTCCGGCAATGAGAATTTTATTCATTTTCATATTCCTCAATATAGGAAATTATTATGGAAAGATAAATTTAGTAAAATACCGTTTTTTGGATACCTGATATCAAAAATGCGTAATCAAAAAGTAAGGAAATTCCGTCAGGTTAAGAAACAAAAAATCCCTAAAAACGCATTATTCAGTTTATTAGGGATTTTGAAAGTGGTTTCTCCAGGAATCGAACCAGGGACACACGGATTTTCAGTCCGTTGCTCTACCAACTGAGCTAAGGTACCGAGTAATTAAACTCTGTATTTTTGTGGTACCTCCAGGAATCGAACCAGGGACACACGGATTTTCAGTCCGTTGCTCTACCAACTGAGCTAAGAAACCATTAACCTTGTTGTTTAAAGTGCTGCAAAAATAATATAAATTTCCATACAACACAAGTGAAATTCAGCTTTTTCTTTTATTTTTCCTGAACCTGCTGATTTTCAGATGTATGTTTTTCCTGTTCTTGGCGCATTTGGTCACTCATCTCTTCCAGTACAGGTTTTATGGTGCTTTCCGGAAGTTCGCTGATGCGGATATACATCAAACCATCGATAGCGTCATTGAACTTAGGATCCACATTAAATGAAATTACCTTTGCATTTTGCTTGATATATTTTTTGATCAAAACCGGCAATCGCAGTTCAGGTTCTAAATCATCAATTACTTTATCGAGTTTGTTCAGATCGGCATTCATTTCTTCCAGAAAAATATGCTTATCCCGGTCGCGCACTTTTACTTTAAATTCTTTCTTTGGATGAATATATTGCGCCACAGCAGAATCGTAGTAATGCGAACGCATAAACTCCACCATCAGCGATTTGGAAAATTCCGAAAACTTATCGGAAATACTCACGCCACCCATCAGAAATTTATGATCTGGATTCCGCAGACAAACATGAATAATGCCCCGCCACAAAAGGAAAAGCGGAAGCGGTTTCATTTGGTATTCAGGCAGAATATAGGCCCGTCCCATTTCAAT
>JADMKO010000047.1:0-4990 GCA_015478785.1 Chryseobacterium sp.
CCCCAACGGAACCGTTTTTTAAAATAAAGATATCGCGCGGATCGAGGAAATATCCCTTTTCCACCCCGCCATCATCGCTTAATTTAGGAATAAAACTTTTCAAACTTTCATAGGTAACGGTTTTCGCATCAACCTTGTAGGTGTTTTTATCTACCATTAATCGTGCAAACCCTGCATACCTGCTTTTGTCTGTAAGATTTCTTCCGACCAGGACAATTTTATCGTCAAAGCTTTTAGAATTATCAATGGTGCCATAACTATACGTCTGGAAGCGCATGATATTGTCCAGGGTGGTATCATTTAGTCCTGTTATCTTAGATTTGTGAAGTTCCTTTCCCGTTTTCATATCCAAAACCAAAAGCTGAAAAGTGTTGACTTTATTATTGACATTCTGTAAAATTCCAAAGATTTTATTTTCATCCTTGTCGAGAAGCGAAAAGGACTCTTTCACCTTTTTGTCGCCGTTGGTATTATAGGAAAACCTCCAGACTTCCTTTTTGTTTTCGTCGAATCTGATCAGGTTATTTCCGTTGGAATAGTTACCATAATCTTTATACTCTACCACCAGAAAGCCTCCTTCTTTGATTTCATAAACTCCGGAACGATAATTATACCCTTTCGATTTCCTTTCCTTTCTGCTGTCTGCTCTTTCTGCTTTTGCCGATTTCGAATAATCTGTTAATTTAAAAACGCCTTCATCATACTCGAAATAATCTTTGTCGATAACCGAATTATTTTTGATGTCAATTTCTTTAGTTCTTGGATGCGTTACTTTGGATGAATACATCACGGCGGCGTAACTGAATTTATCCAGAGTTGGTGTCAGAATGATTTTATTTTTAAAATCCAAATAGGGTGTGTAACCATCAACCCATCGTTCTCCTTCAAATTCTTTATTCGCTACCGGATTTAAGTTTTTGTCCAGGAAAACATATTCAAATTTTACTTTATCATCAGCCGTTTTACCATAATCGTAAATACCCACATAACCATAAACGGATTGTTTCTGATCATAAACAGCAGTGAAATTTTTCAGTTTTCCATTGGCTAATTTGGCCAAATCCTGAGATTGCGTAAATCCGAGCGTACTTAATCCCGCCAGCAAAAATGTGTAGATTCTCTTCATGTTTTAAAATTATTGTTCTTGAAACAAATATAAAAAGACTTTACAGTTTTGCAACATTTAATTTTTGAGGGAAAATATTTCATAAACCTTATCTTTGCGGAATGTTAAAAATCGGCAATATTTCCCTTCCCGAATTTCCATTATTGCTTGCTCCGATGGAAGATGTAAGCGATCCGCCCTTTCGCCGGCTGTGCAAAATGCACGGTGCAGACCTGATGTATTCTGAATTTATTTCTTCGGAAGGATTGATCCGGGACGCCATTAAATCCCGCAAAAAGCTGGATATTTTCGATTATGAAAGGCCTGTTGGTATTCAGATTTTCGGTGGCGATGAGGAAGCGATGGCGTTGTCTGCAAAAATTGTGGAAACGGTTCAGCCCGATCTGGTGGACATCAATTTTGGCTGTCCTGTAAAAAAAGTAGTCTGCAAAGGTGCCGGAGCTGGTGTTTTAAAAGATATTGATTTAATGGTGCGGCTTACCAAAGCCGTGGTGCGTTCTACACATCTTCCCGTTACCGTCAAAACCAGGCTGGGCTGGGACAATGACAGCATCAATATTGACGAAGTAGCCGAAAGACTTCAGGAAACCGGAATAAAAGCGCTGACCATTCATGCCAGAACAAGAGCCCAAATGTATAAAGGCCAGGCCGACTGGGAACATATTTCGAGGATAAAACAAAATCCCAATATTGAGATTCCCATTTTCGGCAACGGTGACATTGATTCTCCGGAAAAAGCACTGGAATATAAAGGTAAATATGCCTGCGACGGTATGATGATTGGCCGTGCTGCGATTGGATATCCTTGGATTTTCAATGAAATAAAACACTTTTTTGAAACCGGAACACTGCTCAGAAAACCAACTATTTCAGAAAGGCTGGAAGCGGTGCGACAGCATGCAGAATGGAGTGCAGAATGGAAAGGCGAAAAAACCGGACTTCTGGAAATGCGACAACATTACAGCAATTATTTTAGAGGAATTCCTCATTTCAAAGATTTCAAAAGACGTTTTCTGGAAGTTTTCACGCTTATCGAAATGGAAGATTTGATAGCAGAAACCGCCGCTTTTTATCAGGAAAACGAATTTTCGGAAAGATAAAAACCACAGCTTTCGACTGTGGTTTCGTGTATTTTATATTGAATGGATTCGGAGAATTAATAATTCCCTTCCGCTTCTTTATTACTGATCAGTGCTTTCGCTGAGGAAGTCCCGATGCGCTGTACGCCCATGGAAATCATTTTTTCGGCATCTTCCGGAGTACGGACACCACCCGCAGCTTTCACGGGAAGTTTCCCTGCATGATCCAGCATGATTCTGATGGCTTCAAAAGTGGCTCCGTTGGGTTTTCCGCCTTCGGTTTCATAAAAACCTGTGGAGGATTTTACAAAAACCATTTTTTCTTTTCCGGGGAAATTTTCTGTGATCCAACCGGCAATATTTTTGGTAATCTCAGCAATCTGTTCATCATTTAAAGCCGCGATTTCAATAATCCATTTGGCTATCTTACCGTGATTCAGGCATAATTTTGTCGCTTCAATGACTTCATTTTTCACCAATTCCAGATTTCCTTTCTGAAATTCAGTATAATTCAGCACAAAATCCAGTTCATCTGCACCGTCCTCAATGGCTTTTTGTGCTTCAGAAAGTTTTTCTGCGGTAGAATACGTTCCTTCATGAAAGCCAATAACGGTTCCTACTTTTACCTCTGTTTTTTTATCAGCAAGATAATCCCGGACCTGTTTCACATAATCCGGACGAATCATCACAGCAAAAATATTATTTTCGATGGCTTCATCGGTCAGTTTCAAAACAGTCTGTAAAGTTTCTTCTTCGGACAAACCCGATTGCTCAGGCGTTTTCAGATACGTAGAATCCAGATAACGGTTAATTTCCATGCTGTGATTTTTTAAAATTAAGGATAAGGAGCTATTTCCACTTCGAGGCCTTCGATCTCTTCGGTAATATGAATCTGACAACCCAATCTGGAATTGTCACGGGTATGAAAAGCCTCACCCAGCATCGCATCTTCTTCATCGCCCATTTCGGTTAGGTTTTCAGCGCCGCTCACGACATACACTTGGCAGGACGCACACATGGCCATTCCGCCACAAACCCCGATGGTTCCTTCTTCCGCCAGTTCATAGGCGCGGATGACTTCCATCAGATTCATCGACATGTCTGTAGGTGCGGCTATTTCGTGCAATACGCCGTCCCTGTCTTTTATTTTAACTGTAATGTCTGACATAAAATTAATCAATTTTCTTCACCACCGCTTTTTCAGCTTCTTTACGGCTTCCGTCGAAACCATCGACACCGCTCACTGTGGTATATTTCAGGACGTACTTTTTTCCCGGATTCATTCGGCTGTAGACGCTTTGACACATCAATGTAGCTTCATGAAATCCGCACAGAATCAGTTTCAGTTTGCCGGGATAGGTATTGATATCGCCGATGGCATAAACACCTTCAATATTCGTCTGATAATCCAGAGCATTATTGACTTTAATGGCATTTTTCTCAATTTCCAGTCCCCAGTTGGCTAATTCACCCAGTTTCGGTGTGAGTCCAAAAAGCGGAATAAAGAAATCGGTTGCCAGAGATTGGGTTTCACCGTTCATTTCTATCGTGATTTCTTCCAGATGATTCGTTCCTTTTAATTCACGAACTTCTGCCGGAGTCATCAGGTTGATTTTCCCCTGATCTTTGAGTGCCTGTACTTTTTCAACAGAATCTAAAGCACCGCGGAATTCATTTCTTCTGTGAATCAGGGTTACTTCGCTGGCCACGTTGGAAAGGAAAATGCTCCAGTCGAGTGCAGAATCGCCCCCTCCGGCAATCACCACTTTTTTATCCCTGAAATGCTCGGGATCTTTCACGAAATACTCTACTCCATTTTCCTCAAACTGAGAGAGATTTTCCAGATGATCCGGTTTTCTCGGTTCAAAGGTTCCTAAACCACCCGCAATAGCTACAGCTCTCGCGCGGTGTACGGTTCCTTTATTGGTGATTACTTCGAACCAGTCGTCATCAATTTTCTGGAGAGAAACGGCGGTTTCAGAAAGGGTAAATCCCGGTTGAAACTGTTTGATCTGTTCCATGAGATTATCTACAAGCTCCCCTGCATTAATAGCGGGATAACCAGGAATATCAAAGATGGGTTTTTTGGGATAGAGTTCTGCAAGCTGCCCGCCCGGTTGCGGCAGTGCATCAATAATATGACATTTTATTTTCAGTAATCCTGCTTCAAAAACTGTAAAAAGACCGGTAGGCCCCGCTCCTATAATCAGTAAATCGGTAATAATCATCGAGTTGATTTAAAAAATTTTGTTGTAAAAAACAATGCAAAATTACTAAATAATTATCAAAAAGCCCGAATAGCGCGATTGCAATACGCCGCTGGCCGAAATGATAAAAATCAGTAAAACCCGATGTATCTTTGTGGCAAACTATTTGTAAAACATATTCCATGAAAAAGAATTTGTATCTCATTATGCTGCTTTTGAGCAGTTTAATTTATGCCCAAAAACTCGGGAACATCAATTCCGGCGAAGTCCTGACCTATAGAATACATTACGGAATATTAAACGCCGGAACCGCGACGTTGACGGCTGTGAAAACCAACTATCAGAACCAACCTCATCTTCATGTGAAAGGAGCCGGACGAACCACAGGAATTGTGCGTACTTTTTTCAAAGTAGAGGATGTTTATGAAAGTTACATCAGTCAGGAGACGGGTTTACCGAGCTATTATATCCGAAACGTTCAGGAAGGAAGTTATAGCCAGCATTTGCATACTGCGTTCAATCATAACAACCAAACGTTGGTTTTAACGGATAAAAAAAATCCTGCGAACGGATCCAAA
>JADMKO010000047.1:5000-5356 GCA_015478785.1 Chryseobacterium sp.
AGATGTCCAGGATATGCTTTCTGCTTTCTATTATCTGCGCAGCCTGGATTCGAGTGAACTGAAAGTAGGAACCGTGAAAAACCTGAATATCTGGATTGATGATGAAATGTTTCCTTTTCAGCTGAGAGTCGCCGGTGTGGAAAATGTAAAAACAAAGTTCGGAACCATCAGTTGTCTGAAAATCATTCCGTTGGTAAAAAGCGGAAGGGTGTTCCGGGAAAAAGAAGGGGTAACCCTTTGGGTAAGCAACGACAGAAACCATATTCCCATCTCCATAAAAGCAGAATTGGCGGTAGGTTCATTGAAAGCAGATTTAAACCAATACCAGAATGTAAAATATCCTTTGGCGTTTAGAA
>JADMKO010000048.1 GCA_015478785.1 Chryseobacterium sp.
TACATTTCCGGCCAGAATTTCTTTGGAAAGTTTATTCAGAACTTCCTGCTGAAGGACTCTTTTCAATGGCCGGGCTCCAAAACTGGGGTCATAACCTTTGTTCATGATGTATTCAATGGCATCTTCTGTAGTAGTCATCAGAATACCTTTTTTCTCAAGCATCGTATTGAATCCTCTCAACTGATACTGAACAATTTTCCCAATTTCCTTTCTTGTCAGCGGTTGGAAAAGCACTACTTCATCGATTCTGTTCAGAAACTCCGGGCGCAGGGTTTGTTTCAGAAGCGTAAAAACTTCCTCTCTTGTTTTTTCAATAACTTCATATCGGTTATCATCCGTCAAATTCTCAAAATTTTCCTGAATAAGCGAAGATCCCATGTTGGAAGTCATAATGATGATCGAGTTTTTGAAATTCACCACGCGACCTTTATTGTCGGTCAAACGCCCGTCATCCAAGACCTGAAGAAGGGTATTGAAAACATCTGGATGTGCTTTTTCTATTTCATCCAGCAAAACAACGGAATACGGACGACGACGAACGGCCTCAGTAAGTTGTCCGCCTTCTTCATAACCGATGTATCCCGGAGGCGCACCTACCAGTCGCGACACGGAATGGCGTTCCTGATATTCGCTCATATCAATTCTCGTCATGTTATTTTCGTCATCAAAAAGAAACTCGGCAAGTGCTTTTGCCAGTTCGGTTTTCCCAACTCCCGTGGTTCCAAGAAAAAGAAAACTTCCGATAGGTTTTTTTTCGTCATTCAGTCCGGCGCGGTTTCTGCGAATTGCATCAGCTACAGCTTCAATCGCTTCTTCCTGTCCTACTACCCTTTTGTGAAGTTCATCTTCCAGATGCAGAAGTTTTTCCCTTTCACTTTTCAAAAGTTTAGTCACCGGAATTCCTGTCCATTTCGAAATGACTTCAGAAATATTTTCCGCAGTCACCTCTTCTTTAATGAGTTCATTTTGGTTATTCTGCATTTCCAACTCCATTTTTTTAAGTTCCTCATCTTTATCCCGCAGTTTACCGTACTGAATTTCAGCCACTTTTGCGTAATCACCGGCCCTCGAGGCACGTTCCGCCTCCAGTTTCAGAGATTCTATATCTTTTTTAATTTGAGTCAGATCCTCAGATTTTTGCTTTTCTTTCAGCCATTTCGCATTGATCTCGTTGCGCTCCTCAGAAACTTTGGCAATATCTTCTTTCAGGTGGTTGATTTGGATTTGGTTTCCTTCGCGGGAAATGGCGGCAAGTTCGATTTCCAACTGCATCAGCCTTCTATCGAGAACATCCAGCTGTTCAGGTTTTGAATTAATTTCCATTCTGAGTTTCGCTGAAGCTTCGTCAATCAAATCAATAGCTTTATCAGGTAAAAAACGATCGGAAATATACCGTTGCGACTGTTCAACAGCTGCGATAATGGCTTCATCTTTTATCCGAACTTTATGGTGCGCTTCATATTTATCTTTAATTCCCCGTAAAATAGAAATCGCAGATTCGGTATCGGGTTCTTCCACCATCACCTTCTGGAAACGCCTTTCCAGAGCTTTATCTTTTTCAAAATATTTCTGATATTCATTCAGAGTTGTCGCTCCTACTGCGCGAAGTTCACCTCGAGCGAGTGCTGGCTTCAGGATATTCGCTGCATCCATGGCACCTTCACCTCCGCCAGCTCCAACAAGCGTATGAATTTCATCGATAAAAAGAATGATTTGCCCGTCGGATTTGATCACTTCATTCACCACGGATTTCAGCCTTTCTTCAAATTCTCCTTTGTATTTTGCGCCTGCAATTAATGCGCCCATATCCAACGAATACAGAGTTTTATCCATCAGATTCTCGGGAATATCGCCGGAGATAATCCGGTGCGCAATACCTTCTGCAATCGCGGTTTTACCCACGCCAGGTTCACCGATGAGGATAGGATTATTCTTGGTTCTTCGGGATAAAATCTGCAAGACCCTGCGGATTTCTTCATCTCTTCCGATCACAGGATCCAGTTTTCCTTCCGCTGCGAGTTCGTTGAAATTCTTAGCATATTTATTCAGGCTCTGATACGTTTCCTCCGAACTGGCCGAAGTGGCGCGCGATCCTTTTCTGAGTTCTTTTATCGCTGCTTGCAAGGAATTTTTCGTAATTCCCATATCTTTCAATACTTTGGAAACTTCAGAATTTACTTCAAAAAGAGAGAGCCAAAAATGCTCAATGGTAACGTATTCATCGCCCATTTTTTTAGCGATGTTTGGCGCCTCCAGCAATATTTTGTTTGCCGTCTGTGAAAGATAAAGATTGCCGCCTTCCACTTTGGGAAGTTTTTCGATCAACGCGCGGTTTCTTTCTCTCACCAAAGTTACTTCTGCTTCAGATTTCTTCAGAAGAAACTCAGAAACACTGTCATCTGTCTGAAAAATTCCTTCCAAAATATGCTGTGGTTCAATACCTTGGTTGCCAAATTCCATCGCAATTTGTTGCGCTTTCTGAATAGCTTCCTGAGATTTTACAGTAAATTGGTTTAGGTTCATATTATTTGTATTGTGATGTTTAAAATTTTCCTGAGTACAGCAAAAACCTCATCAAATTGATACAGACACTATAATAAGGACAATTTTTCCGAAATAAATACGTTTCATTGATAAATTTACGACATATTTTCCGAAATCATCAATCCCAGCGGAATATGAATTGAAATATCTGAAGGGTTAAACAATGTCCAAAATAAATGCGCCCTTTCGGAGTTTTGTATTTTTCTGTATATTTGTTGAATTCACTTCATGTGATTTTTTATCAAAACTATGCATCATTTTCATCAGCTAAAAACAACCAAAGTAAGCAAGGAAACCAACGACTGCGTTAATATCGCATTTGAAATTCCTGAACATTTAAGAAATTTATTCAAGTATAAACAAGGACAGTACATTAATGTGCGCCGAATAGTTGACGGTGAAGATCTGCGCCGTTCTTATTCCATTGTTAATGCGCCATCAGAAGGCAACCAGGAAATTGAAATCCTGGTAAAAAACATGGAAGGAGGCCGGGTTTCCTCTTTTCTGAATCACGAAGTTCAGATAGGAGATCATCTGGAAATACTGGAACCGATGGGCCATTTTTACACCCATCACCATCCCAGCAACCAGAAGACCTACGTTGGTTTGGCTGCGGGAAGCGGAATTTCTCCTGTGCTTTCCAACCTGAAGGAAGCATTGTATCAGGAACCGGAATCCCGTGCTTATCTCTTCTTCAGCAACAGAAGTTTTGAAAACATTATTTTCAGAAAAGAAATAGATGAACTCGCTGAGCAGTTCGGTGGAAGACTGAAAGTTATTTATCTTCTATCAAGAGAAAAACATTACGAAGATGAACTTTTTGAAGGAAGAATTTCTGCTGAAAAACTCGATCGCCTCTTTGAACGTTTCCCGGAAATTCCTGTTCAGGAAACCACTTTTTTCATCTGTGGCCCGTCAGAAATGATCAAGGACATTTCAGAATATCTGAAAAAAGACAGGAAAGTACCTTCGTTGCAGGTAATGTACGAATACTACTCGGCACCGGATGATGATGAAAATGCAGAAAAGAGCGACGAGTTCAAAGCAATCCCGAATCTGGAAAGCATGGTGACGCTGATCATTGATGATGATGAATATTCCTTTCATCTCAATTCCAAGAAAAACAGTATCTTAGACCAGGCTCTTGCGGAAAAACTTCCGGTTCCATTTGCCTGCAAAGGTGGCGTTTGCTGTACCTGCAAAGCACAGGTAATGGAAGGAGAGGTATTTATGGAAAAGAATTTTGCCCTTACGGAAGACGAAGTGGCAAAAGGCTTTGTATTAACATGCCAGTGTCACCCAACTACGAATGTTGTGATGCTGAATTATGATGTTTAACCTATTAAAAAGTACGATTATGACCCAGTGGAAATTTGACTCGATAATTGAAGAAGATAAAGAGCACAAAATAAAAGGGCTAAATATCTGGAGCCATTACTGGCATTGTACAGACCGGAAAATCGAAGTGAGAGATCCTTTTGAAAGTCAGGTTTATTATTTTAATGAATATGAAATTCACGACGGGCACGAGAAAGTAAACTTCGTTGCCGGCGAATACACCAACGGAAAGCTTGGACTGTATATCAAAGACGAATTAAGTGGGGAAAAACTTTAATATTTGGTTCCAAAAATAACGGAATCTGCGACAAAACTATGGAGTTACAAAAATTTTTAGATTACGTGCAGGCAGAAAACAAGGTTGAGCCTAAAGATATGATGCCGGAGGATTACCGGAAATTGCTGGTACGCCAGATCTCGCAGCATGCGCACTCTGAAGTGGTGGGAATGCTTCCCGAAGCCAATTGGATCAGCAGAGCGCCTTCGCTCCGGAGAAAAATGGCTCTTCTGGCCAAAATTCAGGACGAAGCTGGCCACGGTTTATATTTATATGCCGCAACCGAAACTTTAAATAACGGGGAAATCGCTGCCGACAGAGATTCTACCTACAACGATATGCTGGCCGGAAAAGCAAAATATTCCAGTATTTTTAATTATCCTACGCTCAGTTGGGCAGATATAGGAGCCATCGGCTGGCTTGTGGATGGTGCTGCCATTATGAATCAGGTGATGCTAATGGGAAATTCCTACGGTCCGTATGCCAGAGCCATGGTGCGGATTTGCAAGGAGGAATCTTTTCACCAAAGACAGGGATATGAAATTCTGATGACGCTTTGCCGCGGAACCAAAGAGCAGAAAGAGATGGCACAACAGTCCCTGAACCGCTTTTGGTGGCCTGCGCTGATGATGTTTGGCCCGAATGACGACGCGTCTCCTAACTCACAGAAATCAATGAACTACCGCGTAAAAAGAGAAAGCAATGATGCGCTTCGCCAAAGATTTATTGATGTTACCGTTCCGCAGGCCGAATTTTTAGGATTGAAGGTCCCCGATGAAAACTTAAAATGGAATGAGGAAACGCAACATTATGATTTCGGCGAACTTCCGTGGGACGAATTTTATGAAGTTTTAAAAGGAAACGGTCCCGCCAATAAAAAACGCCTCGAAACCAAAAGAACAGCGCAGGATGAAAATGCCTGGGTGAAAGAAGCAGCGATAGCGTATGCGGAAAAACAAAATTCCGTTCTGAGTTAATTTAAAATCTATAATTTCAAAATATGAGCAATTTAGATGTGTGGGAAGTTTTCATTCAAACGAAACCCGGTTTATCCCACAAACATGCAGGAACTGTACAGGCAGCCACTGCTGAAATGGCATTGCAAAATGCAAGAGACGTATACACCAGAAGAATGGAAGGAACCTCCATTTGGGTCGTGCCAAGTAAATATCTCGTGACAAGCGAAGGCGTGGATAAGGAAGCATTCTTCGATCCGGCAGATGATAAACTGTACCGCCATCCTACGTTCTATCAGATTCCTAATGATGTGAAAAATATGTAAAAAAGCTTTCTCTCATCAGCCATCGGTCATCACCGAAGCAGATCAACGAAAGCCGAAAACAAAATTATGAAGAATTATATCTTAAAATTAGCCGATGATACCCTGATTATGGGACAGCGCCTTGCAGAATGGTGCGGAAAAGGTCCTTATCTGGAGGAAGATATTGCCCTCACCAATATTGCGTTGGATTATCTGGGACAAAGTTCCAATTTTTATAAATATGCCGCTCAGTTACAGGGTGAAAATAAAACAGAAGACGATATGGCTTTTCTGCGTTATGAACATGAATATCTGAATTCCCATCTGGTAGAGCTTCCTAATGGCGATTATGCTCAAACCATTCTGAAAGTGTATTTCTTTTCTGTGTATCAGAGTCTGCTTTATTCAAAACTCTCTGATAGTGCTGATGAACAGCTGTCCGCTCTGGCACAGAAATCCTTAAAAGAAGTGAAATACCATTATACTCATGCTGCTACTTGGGTAAAAGTTTTGGCTGCAGGAACAGAGGAAAGTACCTCGAGAATTCAGAAAGCTCTTGTTAACCTTTGGGAATACACCGGAGGTTTGTTCGATGAAGTAAAAGGCGAAACTGAACTGGTAACCTTAAATTTAATTCCCGACTCTACAACACTGTACGGCGACTGGAAAGGAAAAGTTGCTGAAGACTTTCAAAATTTCAGCCTCGAAATACCTGCTTCAGATTTTATGCAAAAAGGCAGCAGAACAGGATACCACACCGAATATTTCGGATACATCCTTTGTGAATTGCAGTACATGCAACGGGCATATCCCGGTTGTGAATGGTAAAACTAAACATATAATTCATTCAATATTATATTGAGAAATTGACTTTGATTGATTTAATAAAAATATTATCACAAATTCCTGATCCTGAAATTCCGGTGATCAATATTGTGGAACTTGGCATTGTCCGCGAAGCGAAGATGGTGTCGGAAAGTGAAGCAGAAATCATTATCACGCCCACGTATTCTGCGTGTCCCGCGATGTATAATATCGAAGAGGACATCATTAAACTTTTCAAAGAAATGGGAATTACGGCAAAAGTAATTACGGTCATTTCTCCGCCATGGACTACGGATTGGATTACGGATGAAGCAAGAGAAAAATTACAGGTTTACGGCATCACACCGCCCGAAAAAGGTGCCGATGAAGATCATTTGAACAAGCCAAAACCTTGCGCCAGATGTGGTTCGGAAAACACGAAACAGATCAGCCGTTTTGGGTCTACACTCTGCAAAGCAAGTTACCAATGTAATGACTGTTTGGAACCATTCGATTATTTCAAATGTCATTAGTTTTCTTTAACTTTATATAATTAAATAATAATAAAAGATGGCAAATTACGTGTACTCACAGTTCGACATGGAATCCAGAATGAATGGCCGGCTTAAAATCGCCTGGCTCAATCAGCCTGAACGAATGAATCCATTAACCAAACCCCTTCTTCTGGAACTCGCAAGTTTTATAGAGTTTTACAGCCGTAACGAAGATACGCGGTGCATCGTTATCGCTGCAAAAGGCGATGTGTTTTCTTCAGGGCAAAATGTAAATTTTGAAGATACTGATACTAAAAATCAGGGCTCACCAAGAGAAGTGAAAAGACTGGTTACCGATTATTATAATCCGCTTATTTCCGCCATCCGCTATGCAAGAAAACCCGTTATCGCTCTGGTAAATGGGCCTGCATCCGACACGGCCGCTAATATTGCTTTGGCGTGTGACATTACTTTAGCCGCAGATACAGCGTATTTTGCCCAGATCTTTTCTCAAATCGGATTGATTCCTGACGCCGGCGGAACGTATTATCTACCTAAAAATATTGGAATGCAAAAAGCTGCTTACCTCGCATTTACAGGAAAAAAAGTGTACGCAAAAGAAGCCGAACAAATGGGAATGATTGCAGATGTTTTTCCAAAAAACGAATTTGAGGAAAAAGCTTTTGAAATTATTGAAGATATTGTAAACATGCCTACTCAGGCGTTGTGGCTCACCAAAAGAGCTTTCAGAAAAAGCCACGACAACAGGCTGAACGAACATCTGAGGTTGGAAAGTGAATATCAGAGTATGGCTGCTGCTTCCGAAGATTATGCAGAAGCCATTGAAGCGCATTACCAGAAAAGAAAAGCCATGTTCAAAGGCAGATGATTTTTGAACATTTTTAAAATAGCGGTTTCCGAAAAAGGGAGCCGTTTTTTTGTGGATTTAAAATTGAGTTGATCTGAATATCGTCTAATTGTTGTATTTTCGTCAGGTTACAAAATATTTTTAAATTATGATTACTCAACTGGACATCGAATCCCATTTTGATGGTAAACTGATGATTGCTTATCTCAATAACGATAAGACCATGAATGCGCTCAACAGGCCGACTCTAAAGGATTTACAAAACTTTTTCATTCATTGCAATGAAGACGACAACGTCCGCGTAGTTGCACTTTCCGGAAGAGGCCGCGCTTTCTGTTCCGGCCAGGATCTCGCTGCCGCATTTGCGGATCGGGATGAAAAAAATGATATTTCTATCGTTAAAAAGCTCGTCACGGATTTTTACAACCCGCTCGTTTTGGAAATCACGCGTTGCAGAAAACCGGTAATCTCTTTGGTGAATGGTCCTGCCGTAGGCGCCGGAGCCATGCTCTCACTCATCTGCGACTTTGCCATAGCTTCAGAAAAAGCGTATTTTTCCCAAGCATTTTCCGGCATCGGCTTAATTCCGGATACCGCCGGAACTTATTTCCTTCCAAAACTATTAGGACGGCAAATGGCCAATTATCTTACTTTTACAGGCAAAAAACTATATGCTGAAGAAGCCAAAAACTTAGGATTGATAGCGGAGGTTTTCAGCGAGGAAGAATTTATGACTAAATCCATGGAAATACTTGAAAAGCTGTCAGAAATGCCAACATCAGCATTCAAATTTACGAAACAGGCTTTTGCAGAATCTTATGATAACACCCTGAAACAACAGCTTCGCTTGGAAGCAGAACTTCAGCAACGCGCAGCCAACACAGAAGATTTCAGTGAAGGGGTTGCCGCATTCTTAGAAAAAAGAAAGCCCGTTTATAAAGGGAAATAACAATATTCATTTTAGTCTACAGATAGTTTTGGGTTTTCCAAAACTATCTTTTTTGTATCTTTAGCGTTTATGAAAAACATTGGAATTATCGGTTCCGGAACCATGGGAATCGGCATAGCACAGGTAGCAGCATCATCCGGCTGCAAGGTTTATCTTTATGATGCCAATATCGCTCAGACTGAGAAATCTCTTGGCGCACTGCGGTCTACACTTGCAAAACTTGTGAATAAACAAAAGATAACACAGGAAGAATCTGATGGGATTACTGGCCGTATTATTTCATGTGTGTCACTTTCGGAATTTAAGAATTGCGATTTGGTGATTGAAGCCATTATCGAAAATGCAGAAATTAAAAAGAAAGTTTTTGCGGAGGTAGAATCTACAGTTTCCGAAAACTGCATTATCTCGTCGAATACTTCTTCCATTTCCATCACCTCACTTTCGGCGGATTTGCAACATCCGGAAAGATTTATCGGAATTCACTTCTTCAATCCTGCTCCGCTAATGCCTTTGGTAGAAATCATTCCGGGGCTTTTAACGAAGAAAAATTTAGACTTCGAAATATCAGAATTAATGAAATCCTGGGAAAAAATCCCAGTGATAGCGAAAGATATACCCGGGTTTATTGTCAACAGGATTGCAAGACCGTTTTATGGTGAAGCACTGCGAATTGTCGAAGAAAATATCGCTACCCCGGAGCAGGTAGATGATGCGATGAGAACGCTTGGAAATTTCAGAATGGGACCTTTTGAACTGATGGACCTGATTGGAATTGATGTAAATTTTGCAGTAACCACCACGGTTTACAAAGATTATTTCTACGATCCGAAATATAAACCTTCTCTCCTGCAACAACGAATGAGCGAGGCCAGACTCTTGGGCAGAAAAACGGGAAAAGGATTTTACGATTATGCTGAAAATGCGGCGAAACCGGAACCTTTGAAAGATGAAAAATTGTACGAAGAGGTTTTCATCCGAATTATTTCCATGCTTATTAACGAAGCTGTAGAAGCCAAAAGACTGAAAATTGCCAGCGACGAAGATCTGGAAATGGCAATGCAAAAAGGCGTAAACTACCCAAAAGGCTTGCTAGCTTGGGGAGCAGAAATTGGATATGATAAAGTTTCTGACACGTTGCAGAATTTGCATAATAAATATCAGGAAGAAAGATATCGGCAAAGTCCGGCATTACAGAAAGCATAAAATCAAACTCCGGGTTTGTTAAATAATTAAACTTTACATCAAAATTATGTCTCCTTTCGAAATTGCACAATACATGCTCAATCAGGATTATTTCTCACAATGGATGGGCATTAAACTGATCGAGGTCCGTGAGAAATACTGCCGTATTGAAATGCCGGTGAAACAGGAAATGATTAACGGACTGAAAACGGCTCACGGAGGAATTACATTTGCCTTTGCCGACTCAGCGCTGGCATTTTCGTCCAATAATACAAACGATGCTTCCGTTGCACTGAACTGTACCATTAATTTCACAAAAGCCGTGAAAATGGGAGATACTTTGACAGCTGAAAGCATGCTGATTGCGGACACCAGAAAAACTGCCGTGTATGATATTCAGATAACGAATCAACAAAAGCATTTGGTAGCAAGTTTTCGTGGAACCGTGTATAAAATAGACAAGAAAGTGACGGAATTGTAAATATTAAATATAAAAATTCTTGCTCTGAATTTTAAAGACAACCAAAATTAAAAAAAAATGAAATTAAAAAATTATATAGCCGGAAACTGGATCGAAGGTTCCGGTGAAGGAATAAAACTTTTGAACGCGGTAAACGGTGAACTGGTTGCGATATCCGATACCGACGGGATTAATTTTGAAGAAGCACTGCATTACGGAAGAACTATAGGATACCAAAATCTGTCTGCAATGACCTTCTATGACCGCGGTGAAATGCTCAAAAAAATCGCACTTTACCTTCTGGAAAGAAAGAAAAAATATTACGAACTTTCCTATAAAACCGGAGCTACACATGTCGATTCTTGGGTGGATATTGAAGGAGGCTTCGGTACATTTTTCACTTATAGCGGACTGGCAAAAAGAATGTTACCTAATACTCCTTTTTGGGTAGATGGCGAAATACAGAAAATATCCGCCAACGGAACACATCTCGGAACGCATATTCTAACGCCAAGCGAAGGTGTTTCTGTACAGATTAATGCATACAATTTCCCGGTCTGGGGAATGATGGAAAAACTCTCCACCTCCTTGTTGGCTGGAGTTCCCAGTGTTATAAAACCTGCAACTCCCGGTTCTTACCTCACTCAGGCTGTGTTTCAGGATATGATTGAAAGCGGGCTGCTCCCCGAAGGCGCACTACAGTTAGTAGCAGGCGAACCCGGAAATATTCTTGATTACGTACAGGATGGAGATTCCGTATTATTTACAGGTTCGGCTTACACGGGAAGAAAATTAAAATCCTTGCCTTCCATCGCTGGAAATGCGGTACGTTTTAATATGGAGGCCGATTCTCTGAACGCCTCTATCCTTGGCTTAGATGCAAGACCGGGAACACCGGAATTTGATTTATTCATTAAAGAGGTTCGCAACGAAATGACCACAAAAGCCGGACAAAAATGTACTGCGATCCGAAGAATCATCGTTCCGGAACATCTGGTTGGCGACGTTCAGAATGCGCTGTCAAAAGCCCTGGATCAAACTAAGATTGGAAATCCGCTGAACAGGGAAACCAGAATGGGTGCCATTGTCGGAAAAAAAGAACTGGAAGTTCTGAAAGGAAAAATAAATGAACTGAAATCTGAAACTGAACTTATCTACGACGGTCAGCATGAACTGCTGGACGCTGATTTTGAGAGTGGTGCATTCATATCGCCAAAAGTATTTTACAATGATCAGCCTTTTGAAAAGAATATTTCACACGAAGTGGAAGCATTTGGACCTGTGTCCACTTTGATGCCATATAAAGATGCTGAAGAAGCTGCTGCTCTGGCAAAACGCGGAAAAGGAAGCTTGGTAGGCTCCATTGTTTCTCATGATGAGAAATTTGTAGCAGAAACCTCATGGAAAATGGCTTCTGCGCACGGTAGAATTTTTGTTCTGAACCGTGATAATGCGAAGGAATCCACAGGTCATGGGTCGCCGTTGCCTACATTGATGCATGGCGGACCGGGAAGAGCGGGTGGTGGCGAAGAAATGGGCGGACTTAACGGACTTCATTTCTTTTTGCAAAAAACAGCCATTCAGGGATCTCCGGATATCCTCACTGCGATTACTAAAATTTATACTCAAGGTGCGGATAAAAAATATAGCGACAAACATCCGTTCCAAAAATATTTTGAAGAAGTGGAAATTGGCGATTCGCTGGAAACCGCCGGAAGAACAGTAACAGAAGCCGACATTGTTAATTTTTCTAATGTTTCCTGGGATCATTTTTATGCGCATACCGATGCAACAAGTTTAACCGGAACCATTTTCGATCAACCCGTTGCGCACGGCTATTTCATATTATCGGCTGCAGCCGGTCTCTTTGTTTCAGGAAAAAAAGGTCCTGTAATTGCAAATTACGGACTTGAAAATGCGAGTTTCTTCAAACCGGTTTATGCTGGAGATACCATCACAGTTTATTTGACTGCCAAAGAAAAAATCAACCGCGGTGTGAAGGGCAGAAATATTCCTTCAGGCGTTGTGAAATGGTTAGTAGAAGTCGTTAATCAGCGGGAAGAAGTGGTTTGTGTAGCCACCATATTGACATTGGTTGCAAAACAATCACCGTTTTTGGATCTAAAATTTAATACAGTCAGAAAATTATTGAACGGATTAACAGAAAATTCGGAAAGAAAATTCGGAATTATGTCGCCTCAAATGATGGTCGAGCATTTGGAAGAAGTCGTGCGGAAAGGCTTTGAAAACACGGATGCAAAAGACTTTGAGCAAATACCTGAAGAGCAAATGGAAAAACTTCAGGATTGGCTGTATACAAATAAGAAAATTCGTCCTGGCGCCCAATATCCTCTGTTGGAGGAAGGCGAAACCCCTATTCTGCGTCATAAAAATTTAAATATGGCAAAAGAGGCACTTTTAAATTCTTTAAAGGAATTTCAGATTTATTATCGGGAAAATCCTCATGCTCACCATTACCATACAAAATTCGGAATGTTAAACAAAGAGATGTGGGAACTGTTTCAGAGAAAGCATTTTACGCATCATTTCGAACAGTTCGGATTAATATAATTGTATATGAACTTCGGAGAAAAAGTGGTAGTTTTCAATCAAAATCTGAAATATCATGGGAAACTTCCAAAAGATTTTCAGGTGATGAATCCGTTTCTGGACAATCCGGAAACGCTGCTGGTCATGAAGCAATTTTATGACAAATTCTACGGCGATAACAGGAGTAGAAAATTTGCTATCGGAATCAATCCGAGCCGTCATGGAGCGGGCGTTACGGGCGTACCATTTACCGATACCAAAAGATTGGAAAGCGCCTGCGGAATCAGAATGGAATCTGCACGAACACATGAAGTTTCTTCGGTTTTTCTTTATGAAATGATTGCAGCTTATGGCGGTGCAGCAGCGTTTTACAAGGACTTTTATATCAATTCTCCTTTTCCCTTGGCCATTACACGGAAAGGAAAAAACGGAATTTACGTGAATGCCAATTATTATGACGATAAAGAACTGTTTACTGCAGTGGAGGATTTTATGGTGGAATCGTTAAAAAAGCATATCAGTTTGGGATTGGACACCTCTAAAGTTTTTGTTCTGGGTGTGAAAAATGCTGCTTTTCTGAAAAAAATAAACGACCGCGAAAAATTGTTTGATCAGATGACGGTTCTGGAACATCCGAGATATATTCAACAATATAAATCAAAAGAAAAAGAATTTTATATTGATAAATATTTATTGGCATTTAATCAAAAATGAATCGTCCCCCATTAATAAAAAATTATGACACAAACCTTCGTTACCTCAGAAATTAAAAACCGAATTGCTGAAATTACTTTCGGTACTCCGAAGAGCAACTCGCTTCCCGGACATATTTTAGAACAACTTGCCCAAACCATTTTAGAGGAAGGAGCAAAAAAAGAAGTGAAAGCAATCCTTCTGAAATCACAGGGCGAAAAAGCCTTTTGTGCTGGAGCTAGTTTTGATGAACTACTGGACATCACTGAGCTAGAGACTTCAAAAGAGTTTTTCGGTGGTTTTGCTAAAGTCCTGAATGCCATGCGCAGTTGCGGGAAAATTGTTGTGGTTCGGGTTCAGGGAAAAACTACCGGCGGCGGCGTAGGTATTGCCTGCGGTGCCGACTACTGCTTCGCAACCAACGATGCTTCTTTAGCTTTAACGGAACTGAATTTAGGAATCGGGCCTTTTGTAATTGGTCCTTTTGTGGAAAGAAAAATAGGGAAATCGCAGTTTGCTGCTATGGCCATCGATGCCGATTTCAGATCTGCAAAATGGGCAGAAACTCACAACATTTATCATTCGGTGTCGTCAAGTATCGACGAGATGGATGCTGAGCTGGAACAGTTTCTCAACACGCTTTCGGGGCGAAGCGATGATGCACTCGCGCTGATCAAAAAAGTATCCTGGGAAGGCACAGAACATTTCGAACACCTGATGCCGGAACGTATTTATATGAGCGCCAGCCTGATTCTGGAAGATACAGCAAAAGAAAATATCCAAAAAATAAAAGAGCGTTTACGGACAAAATAATTACAGTACCCGTTGCTAAAATGAACAATAAAATCCGTCTAAAAAAGGCGGGTTTTTTTATGCTTTCAACATATTAATGGTTACTGTAGCCAACTCGGAATCAGGGAATTTCTTAAACAAATTTTCATCAGCAGTAAGGCCTACTTCTGCGCAAATTTTATGAAAAACTTCTACTTCCACAATGTACTGATCTGAAAAACCGTGCGTTGCATCATAGGCCGTGGCTGCGGTTTCGCCCAGATGCTGACTCGTTATCTCCGGATCCAGCGTATGCAATTCAATGACGAGAAGTCCGTTCTTTTTAATATAAGGAAGCCATAAGCTGAGATGCTCTTTCAGATTTTCTTCCACCAATGTATTGGAAATTCTCTTTCCCCGGAATGCAAAAGCGCCTGTAGAAGAGGAAATTCGTTTCGGAAACTTATTTTGTGGTTCTTTCCAGATTCGGTTATGATCCAGAAAAGTGCGGATATTCAATAAATCCGAAAGGTTAATATCATAACTTTCTTTTAAATCTGTGGCCAGCTGATCGGGATTTCCAATATCTCCCCATATCACTTTTGCCCAGATGTCGTTGCTGATGAGATTCGCTCGGGTCACATCTAATGCTGCCTGATTATAATCAGCACCTACGAGAAACAGCGGATAATCTTCCAACATTTTTCCCCGAATTGTATGTCTTTCAATAGTCTCAAAAATATGTTGAATAAATGCTCCGTTACCACATCCCATATCCAGAATTCCTTTCGGTTGCAAATGAATAGGCTGATTGAAAATAGAAATAATAAAGTCCGTAACCATCTTAAAGTAAGCAGCATGAGCACCGCCACTTCCCCAAACATTCATCTTTCGGTCAACATGAATTTCATCTTCATTTTCACTGATTGATCTCAGCTTTTCGGGATCTCCAAACAACATATCATTCATCCTGAGAAACATCGGAAGATACGAAACCGTAACGCCATAAGATGCAGCACGACGCGCAAAATAAAGTCCGCTTTCCGTAAATTTGAAAGTAGTATTGTTTTTTGTGAACCATCCCAAATGGGCAAGAAAATCCAGTATTTTTTCAAAATGATCAGGATCCCGGTGGAATTCTCCGGCCTGAAAAGAAGATTCCATAAAATATTTGTGAAACATTCCCTTCATTCCCAGCTGAACGATCAATGGCCCGGCAATACAGCCCTCCAGATGTTTCAAAACCTGCCTTTCAACATCGTTCTGAAGAGGTTCTTCTGATAAAGTTAACCCAAAATTATTGTTGTATTCTCCAAACAAATGCAGATGTGTTTCAAAACAGGAAGAATCAAAATTTTGAAAATCTGCAGAAATGGAGTGATGCAGAAATGGAATTACTTTCTCATACATCGGAATTAATTCAATAAAAAATCTCGTTTTTTCGTTGACGGAAATTTTGACGATATCCTTTGCCTGTTCCACTTCATATTTCAAAAACCCTTGCGAAGCCACAGTTCGGAGCGCAACGTTCAAATACCCTTCATTGGACGGAAAATGTTCTAAAATTTGCTGTAATGTTACCTTTCCACGATCCAGAATGAAATGTAAAATATTTTTCTTGTGTAGAGCAACAGCAATGGGCGCCGTTACAATTCCATCCAGATGTTTGAATATAGTACTCCGTAAATCTCTTTTATCCATGTTTTAAAGATATTCATTTTTAAAATACCTGAACGAAAGAAATATTTAAAAAATTTGGAAGAGATGAAAATTCTATTAACTTTGCAAATCAAAGTGCTTTATATGAAAACAAAAAATTATCATGATGACCTGTCACACATCCGTTCGATGATGGAACGTTCCTCACGGTTTATTTCCCTGAGCGGGCTTTCCGGAGTATTTGCCGGAACGACAGCATTAGCAGGAGCTGTGTATGTTTATTTTATTTTAAAAAGAGAGGGCATCAATTACTTTGAGGGAAAAGCTAATACGTTTTCACCGGAACTGATTCGCGAATTGTTCATCGTGGGTCTGACGATTCTAATCGTAGCTGTTTTCTTCGGATATTTTTTCACTTCCCGGAAAAGCAAAGCACATCAACTGAAAATTTGGGACTCTACTACAAAAAGAATGTTGCTCAATTTTTTAGTTCCTCTGGTTGCTGGCGGAATTTTCTGCTTAGCACTTTTTTATCACCAGTTATTTGTTTTAGTAGCTCCAGCCACGCTCATTTTCTATGGACTGGCTTTGGTAAATGCCTCAAAATACACGCTGACAGATGTGCAAAATCTTGGCTATTTTGAAATTGCTTTAGGTTTACTTTCCTTATTTTTTGTAGGTTGGGGTTTGGTTTTCTGGGCATTTGGTTTTGGGATTTTACATATTGTGTATGGACTGATCATGCATAAAAAATATAAATAAATCCTTCACAATTATTTACATTTTAAAAAAATTCAAACAATCTTTAAATTAATTTCATGATTTCACAACTCAATAAAGAATTCGAAAGCCGCGTCAGACTGGGTATTATGTCCGTTCTGCTGGTGAACGACTGGGTTGATTTTAATGACATGAAACAACTTCTGGAAGTGACGGACGGAAATCTTGCCAGCCATAGTTCTGCACTGGAAAAATCCGGATTTATTGAAATCAAGAAAGCATTTGTAGGAAAAAAAACAAGAACTTCATACAGGGTAACACAAGCCGGAAGAGCTTCCTTCACGGAACATTTGAACGCTCTGGAAAAACTTCTGAAAAAATAACACTCTTTTTTTTTAATTTTTACTTTGAAATACAAAGTGCTTTATAAATTTAAATTTCAAATATTATGAAAAACATCAACAAGACCATGATCATTTATTCCGTTGCAGCCATTATATTGGCAGCTCCATTTGTAGCGATGCAGTTTACCAACGAAGTCAAATGGAATTTATCAGACTTTATTATTGCGGGAATTTTACTCTTTGCCACAGCATTTTTGATCGACATTATCCTTCGCAAAGTAAGTACCGATCCCAGAAAATTTATCTACATCTCCATTGCTTTGGCTGTTCTTTTTCTCATTTTGGCAGAGCTGGCAGTTGGTGTTTTCGGGACACCCTTCGCAGGAAATTAATTTTAAAAAATTACAATTATGAAAAAACATCAGCTCATCTTCATGTGCACCGCGCTTTTTATTGTCTTGTTTTATCAGCAGGACATGGGAATAAATTTCGGGATTCTAGGAAGTTCTTTCGCAGTTCTCACCTATTTTTATACAAGAAAAATCAACAGAACCAGAACATTTTTAATAATTTTTGCACTCACCATTTTGTCTGCGATTTCATGGATGTGGTATGCCGATTTTCCATCGTTTTTGTCACTGATCATTTCAATACTCATCTTAACATTGAAATCGAAAAACAGAAATATGAAGCCATTGTTCGTAATCCCGGTTTTTGTAACCAACGGATTTACGTTCATCTGCAGAGTATTTAGTTTCGATAAATGGCTTCCGAAAATAAACACAGGAAAAGTTTTTCCAAAACTATTGGCATTGGTTTTTTTTCCTCTCGTTTGCTTATCCATTTTCTTCGGAATTTATACATTGGGAAGTGAGAATTTTGCGGAGTTGTTCAAAAATTACGAACTGGATTTCGATATTTGGCAGTTTATCATCTTGGCTTGTCTGGGCTTCTTCCTTGCTTTTAATTACTGGAATTTCGCCGTAGAACGGTATCTTTATAAGAGTCACCATTACCTCAACGATACTTTCAGAAATGAACAGAAAGTTGTGAAACCCACTTACAGTCTTCTGGGAATTGAACTCGAGCGAACCGGCGGTGTCATTACTTTTATGCTTCTGAATCTCCTGTTACTTTTTTTCATCGCGACGTATAATTATGAACAGTTTTATGCATCCTCCAAACTCCCGCACCGGTTGTCGGAAGATACACATGAACGGGTTTACGCTGTAATTATAAGCATTGTAATGGCTGTTTTTGTGATCATGTTTTATTTTAAATCGTCTTTCAATTTTGATCCTGAATCACGACTGTTAAAAACTTCTGCGCAAGTCTGGCTTTTGCTCAACGGGGTTTTGGTACTTTCAGCGCTTGCAAAAAATGCGGAATATGTTCTCGAACTCGGGATCACGTATAAAAGAATCGGGGTTTTTGCTTTTTCAATACTATGTATGGCAGGATTGTTTTATACTCATCTCAAAATTAAAAACCAGAGAACTAACGCATATCTTATCAACAGAATGTTCTGGTATTTTTACGGAATGATTTTAGCTTCCAGTTTCGTCAACTGGGGAAATTTGGCGACAATTTATAATATTGAAAATAGAAAAGGAGATTTTTATTTTCTGAATTCCCTTCGTTATAACCATAAAACTTTGATGGATAAATTTCCTGAAGAAGCAAATAATTCAGAACTCAAAGGATATATAAAATCTGAACAAGAGAAATCTTTCCTTTCAAAAACTTTGTATTGGCAAACCATCGACATTAATAAATTTAAATAATGAAAAAACTGTGGATACTGATTCCTCTGATAACGCTCTCGTGCAACACCAAACAAGAAACAATAAGCAGTCAGTTTACAACGGATGCAGACCTAGCCATTCCACTTTCTGTAGAGGTATCTAACGAGAAACTTCCGGACAGTGTCATCAACAATTCTCCCGGCGTTCAGGAAGTGTTGCGCGAAGGAATTATGCGCGAAGTAAACGGCAATCAAATTGTCCGAACTGTGGACGCGGCAGATTTTCCGGCTACGCTGGGCGAAGAATTCATCAATAATGATCAGGAATTAATAATCAAAATAAGAAACTTTAAAAATAAACAACTTTCCGTGGCGGTTGTTCCGGAGTTCAAAGAAATGAATATCCGAATCAATCAAATAAAACTTGCTGACGGAAAACTGGACGGCCCGATGGGCAGAGAAATAGTTGGTTATCCTGTACACCATCCGGGAGAAATCTGGGTTACGGTTGCAAAGAGCAATATGGCATCTGGAGAAGCTTCCGGAAATTTTTCAGTGAAACTTCAATAATTTGCTTATCTTTTATAAATCCTAAAGGTGATCAAGCCTTGTAAAAAGTTTGGTATATTTTATGTAAAATCAAAAAAAAATCAAAATGAAAAATGTCTTTTTATCAGCGGTTATTGCTACTGCTACCTTAGCAAGTTGCTCCACAGTTTCATCCATTATGCAGAATACATTTCCTTATTCTGCCACAATTATAGTAACCCAGGGATCGCCTGCCAACACCCAGCTTTCAGCAATAGGTGTGGGCAACAGTATCAACCAGCTTTTTGGTTCGTCCGCCAATGTGAGAGATATCCGGCTGAGTTCTGCCACGCTTTCCGTTACTTCAGGAAATCAAAGTATGGGCGTATTTAAAAGTGTAAAAGTATACCTTTCCTCAGGCAGTTCAGAAGTTCTGGTAGCATCCAGAACGAATATTGCGGATAACATTGGAAGCACCCTTTCTTTGGACCTCAACAGCAGCCAAACACTGGACAACATTATGAAATCCGGAAATACAGTTCAGCAGCGGATTGTATATGAATTAAAATCTTCGCCTACTTCCGATATGAACGTAAAAAGTTCGATGAGTTTCAGCAGTGTTCCTGTAACCAACTAATTTATAAAAAGCCCTTTCCGAGGCTTTTTTTTATGTAATTATTGCTTGGTTTTGCTGTCCATAACGATGGTTACCGGACCGTTATTTAGCAAAGAAACTTTCATATCAGCTCCGAAAATACCACTTTCAGTCTTCAATCCGGATTTTGATATTTCATTTTTAAAATATTCAAACAAAGGAATAGCCTGTTCGGGTTTTGCCGCTTTGGAAAAACCTGGACGGTTCCCTTTCTTGTACTCTGCAATAAGGGTAAACTGACTGATACAAAGGATCTCTCCCTGAATATGGTGAACCGAAAGATTCATTTTCCCTTCAACATCACTGAAAATTCTCAGATTCAGAATTTTCTGCACCAGCCAATCCGCATCGCTTTCATCATCTTGTTCATCAATACCGATCAGCAAAAGAAGTCCATTAGAAATGGCACCGACTATCTGCCCACCGACCGTTGCGGAAGCTTCTGAAACTCTTTGAATAACAACTTTCATTTTTACAAATTAATAAAAAATGGAAAGAACATTCGTTCCGGGTTGATAGTCGTATGGATAAATTTTAGGAGGAACCTTAGCTGTTTTTATCGGTTCACCGGTGATCAGAATCCATTCTGCACCATCTTTCGGGCATACTATCCGAATATTATTTTCCACTATCAGAGTCGTATCGTTATCCGGGCAAAGATGTGGCGCGTTGCGGTCATACACCATAAATCCATTGCCGGTACGCACAACAATCAGTCCTCGCGATCCCGGACTTTGTTCATCTACATAAATCCATCCTCCGGAAATTTGAAGCGGATAATATGCGGGCAAATTCAGATTCAAAACCACATTAATAGGTGTGTTGGGAAAACAGCTTACAGTATCTGCAGTTCTGCTGCACGAATTCAGATTTAAAGCACAGAAAATCAACAGAATCATGATTAAATAAAACCCCGGCTTATTCTTCATAACTAAAAAATGTTTATATTTGTGAATCGAAATACAAATATATACATTGTCCGGGCTGTAATGGCCGGATAATTTTTTTTATCTAATCTAAACAAGAATTATGGCAACATACGTAACACAAGAAGGCCTGGAAAAAATGAAAACCGAAGTGGAACGCCTGGAAACTGTAGAACGACCGAAAATCACCCAACAAATCGCTGAAGCGAGAGATAAAGGCGACCTGTCGGAAAATGCAGAATACGATGCCGCAAAGGAAGCACAAGGCATGCTGGAAATGAGAATTTCTAAGCTGCGAGATGCTATCGCGACTTCCAAAGTAATTGATGAAAGTAAACTTGATACTTCAAAAGTAGCCATTCTCACCACCGTAAGACTAAAAAACAATACTACCGGACAGGAACAGAAATTCACTTTGGTTCCTGATAATGAAAGTGACCTGAAAGCAGGGAAAATATCAGTAAATACTCCTATTGCAAAAGGATTATTGGGAAAAGTTATTGGCGAACAGGCGGAAATCGTGCTGCCGAACGGAAACAAACTTTCTTTTGAAATTCTCGAAATTTCTCTGTAATTTTTATAATATTCTTTTAAGATGAGTTCTGTTTTTACTAAAATCATCAGCCGGGAAAGCCCCGCACATATTATTGCAGAGGATGAACAGCATATTGCGTTTCTGGATATTTCACCGCTCGCAAAAGGACACACCCTTGTTATTCCGAAAAAAGAAACAGATTTAATTTTTGATCTGGACAGCGAAGAGTTCAGAAATCTCTGGACTTTTGCACAAAAAATAGGCAAAAAAATAGGCAAAGCAATTCCATGCATTCGGGTAGGTATTGCTGTGGTAGGACTGGAAGTACCGCACGCACACATTCATCTGGTGCCGCTGAATACGATGGGAGATCTTAACTTCATTAATGAAAGACTGAAACTTTCACCGGAAGAATTTCAGGAAATTCAAAATGCCATCATCAACGCATAATTATTTTGTCAAAGTCCGTAACTTTGACAAAATTTTTTTTACTTATTAACAATAATTTTTTTTAAAATAAATGAATCCTAATCAATGTTCGTTCTGCGGAAGCAAGCGCAGCGAAGTAGCGATACTGGTATCTGGGCAGAACGGTTATATATGTGAACAATGTATTGAACAAGCCCATTCTATTGTAACAGAAAGCGTAAAAGAAACAGGGTTTTCAGCAGCTGAACACTTGGACGAGCTGAAGAAACCAAAAGAAATAAAATCATTTTTGGATCAATATGTCATTGGCCAGGATCAGGCTAAAAAACAGCTTTCCATTGCAGTTTACAATCATTACAAACGTCTCCTTCACGCTAAGAATAAAAAAAGAGAAATCGAGATAGAAAAATCCAACATCATCATGATTGGCGAAACCGGAACGGGCAAAACGCTCTTGGCAAAAACCATTGCCCGCGAGCTGAATGTTCCGTTTTGTATTGTAGATGCAACTGTGCTTACTGAAGCAGGTTATGTAGGCGAAGATGTGGAAAGTATTCTTTCCCGGCTGCTCATGGTGGCCGATTATAATGTGGAAAAAGCTGAAAAAGGAATCGTTTTTATTGATGAAATCGACAAAATTGCAAGAAAATCTGATAACCCAAGCATCACGAGAGATGTTTCCGGCGAAGGAGTTCAGCAGGGTTTGCTGAAATTATTGGAAGGAAGCATCGTGAATGTACCGCCTCAAGGTGGAAGAAAGCATCCGGATCAGAAATATATTCCGGTAAATACTCAGAATATTCTTTTTATTGCGGGCGGAGCTTTTGATGGCATCAAAGAAATTATTGAACGAAGGCTGAACAAACAAGCCATCGGATTCAGTCTTGAAAAACTGAACCAAAAACAGGAAGAAGAATATATTTTAAGTCAGCTAAATGCGATTGATCTTAGAAAATTCGGGCTTATTCCTGAATTGTTAGGACGTTTTCCTATTGTTACTTATCTGGATTCTCTGAACAAAGAAACCATGATCCGCATTATGAAAGAACCTAAAAATTCAATCGTGAATCAATTCATTGAACTTTTCAAAATGGATGGTATCAAACTGGAGTTCACCAACGAAGCTATTGAAAAAATTGTCGAAGAAACGATGGAAAAAGGTTTGGGAGCAAGAGGGCTGAGAGGCACCACAGAAAAAGTGCTGGAAGATTATATGTTTTCTATCGGAGAACAGAAAAAAATTACACTTACTGAAAAAAACATCCTTGTGTAAAAGCAAATCATGAAAAGAAATCTTTTATTTATCACCATTTTAGCTACTGTTTTCCTCAAAGCTCAGTTTTCTGTATCGGTACAAACTCCGGCACATTTTCAGGGAAAAGAAGCGATCCTTTACACCCTGAACGGTTCAAAGGATATTATTGCAGCCCGGGAAAACCGAAAAGGGAACGGACTCAATTTCCGTGTCCCGACTCCCTACACAGGCATGATGAAGGTGTATTTTCCGGAAGTGAATGCTGCGTTCAATCTTATTTCTGAAAATAAAGAAATCAGTATAATTCTGGAAACTTCCGCTGATAAAATCAATAACGTAATCTATCGGGATGAAGCTAATATACTGATGGAAAACATTCAGGATCATCAGAAAAAAACAGAAATGATCGCTCCTGCTTTGGTACAAATTCAGGAATTTTACAGGAAAGATTCAGATTTCGGAAAAGCAGTGCACAAGGAAATCGAAAGGTTGAGAGTCAAACCGACTATTGATGCGACTAAAAATCCTTTTGTTCATTATTATCATACGAATTACAATATTTATTTAACCGAAAAACCTGCAAAAACTCCGGATCAGAACGAAATCCTGAAGTTCATTCAGAACTCCGGAGATATGCTGGAAACCTCTTCCCTGCTGAGGCCGCTGCTGATTCGCTATATGAATACAGCCGGAAACGCACAGGTTTCTGAGGCAACAGACCGACTTCTTCATGCGCTGAATACCGAGACCGCAAGAGGACAAACGGTGCTTTCTGAACTTATTGAAATCTTTGATGTGTATTCCATGACCGAGATGAAAGAAAAGTACCTCACTCTCGCTAAAAATCTGAAGTGCACCATCAACGACCGGCTAGCATCTACTATTGCCTCCAATAAAAATGTAGAATTGGGCGCTGTTTTCCCGGATTATTCTTTTCAATCGGCTACCAATACCAATACTAAAACGTTGCACAGTGTGAAAGCGGATAAAAAAGTAATTGTATTCTGGTCGTCCACGTGTTCTCATTGTGAAGCGGATCTTCCCGTATTGCTCGAAAAATACCGCCTGCTAAAAGATAAAAACATCGAAATCATCGGGCTTTCCTTGGACAGTGATGCTGCTTCTTACCGGAACAAAATCGCGGCATTGCCGTGGATTAATGACAGTGAACTCCGCGGCTGGAACAGCAGCTATACAGAAACGTACAACATCAATGCAACGCCTACTTACTTTGTTCTGGACGCCTCAAATAAAATTATTGCACGCCCGGATCACGCTGCCGATGTATTGACGTTTTTAAACATCAAATAATTTTGCCTTGTTTTAAATTATATTTATATTTGCACCACTCAAAACGGCGAGGTAGCTCAGATGGTTAGAGCGCAGGATTCATAACCCTGAGGTCACGGGTTCAATTCCCGTCTTCGCTACTATACAGGACAAATGAAATTATTTTCGTTTGTCTTGTTTTTTGTTCTTGGTTTATATTTCGGGACAGTACCTGCATTTGAAATTAGAATATCTCTATCTTCTTAGAAAAGAACATTATTTTATCTGTCGGGTTTTTTTTATTTTCCTTCCTGAAAAAATTCTAAAAAAAAATAAACAATTGTTTAAATAAAATGCCTTCTAATTAAATTAAAATTGTATTTTTGTCCCGTTTGGAACGGTTATTCAAAACCGAATAAACATTAGTTTTTTTATCATTTGTGTTTTTAGAATCGTGAATTTTCACGATTCTTTTTTGGCTCCGTTCTTTTGTAACGAATCAACAAATCGGTGAAATAAGAATAAGTTATGCTGCCCTCCTGCTGGTTACTTTTCAGAAAAAGATGATTGGTGAACCCAAAGAAAACTTCCAGCGCTCCCTGATGTTGTTCATAAAACTGCATTTCATAATCATGATCCCGTCGCATTCCCGGACTGAAACTATTCAGGGTCTGTTTCACAAATTCCGGATCTTTCACCGCAAGACTTCTTAGCAAACTTTTCAGAGCAAACCATTCCACACTGTACCGGAGCTCGGGAATTTCTGAATTTCTCCCCAAAAGATAACTGATAAAATTAGCCTCCTGTTCGCGGGCAAAACCCAGCTGATGTGCACTTTCATGAGCCATCACCGCTGGCAACTGGGAAGAAGGAATTCCCGGATTGTATTGTGCCTCCGCAGTGAACGGATTATAATATCCTGAAATCCCTGTGTAATTCATGATGAAACGGAATAAACTTGGCTTTATGGATTGTACATTATTGGCCTTTTTGTGAGAAGCAATTTCCGGAAGAAACTGTTGCTGTTTCAGAATTTCTTTTTTAATAATGCCTGTATCATGAATGGTGAAAATTCCATTTTTATCTTCCTGAATCTGAGAGCGCGTCAGCCGGCATTTTTCCAGATATTCCAGCGTTAGTTTTTGTGCTTCAGTTTTTGTAGGATTTTGTGCAGAAAACCGATCGCTAAGCGGAGCCTGAAAATAAAGCATTCCCCAGAAAATCTGATAAAGAAAATAGAAAACATTAAGCAACAGAAAGAAATTAAACGCTGCTTGCTTTCTCGTAGATTTTCGAAAAAGTTTAAAAAACAAAACCCCGAAAATAATTCCTGAAATGATATAGAACACGTCTCCCATGGAAAAAGGAAGCCAGGCGAACAGGAACTGGTGAACTTCTTTTTGATTTTCAAAAAAAGATTCAAAGAAATGAACAGCAGGCGGAAATTGGGAAAAGAAATAAAACAGCATCGCCTGCAGCAATAGCAACACTGCCCAAAACCACCACCGACGAAGATTTTTTTTATTACCCATTCTCAGGTTCTGAAAGAGAAATCCCTTGTTTTTTCAATATTCGGGGAGTAATAAACCCATAAAAAGCAAGATAAATAAAGCAAACTACGGGAATAACATAGGAAAAATGGGTAAAGGTGATTCCCAGAATTCCTTCGGGACGGGTTTGGTCAAAATCACAAATCCAGCCCTGAATCAGAGGAATCACGCCGCCACCTAAAATCATCATAATCAAAAACGAGGACGCTTTTCCGGTGTTTTTTCCTAATCCGGCAATGGCTAAATCGAAAATCGCAGGCCACATAATAGAACAGAACAATCCTCCGGAAATAAAGAAATATTGGGCAATTTGTTTGTCCGGATATACCAATCCCATCACCATCATCAACGCTCCGGAAATTCCGAAAATCATCAGTGTTTTTCCTGCATTTTTCCCACCGATAAAACTCATTAAAATAAAAAGCACAATCCAGATCGGATAAATATAAAATGCCGAAACATCTTTTCCACTTAGGCTATTGGCACCGATAATGACACCAAAAGCAATAAACGGAACGATGAATTTCAGTAACAGATTCATGGTTTTAGACGTATTAAAAACATTGATTCCGCCATTCCACCGGCCAATCATCAGGCTTCCCCAATAAAGCGAAATGAACGGCGCAATGCTGTGTTCCATCACACCGCCGAAAGCTTCGGTCTGCAAGAGCGCGGGAAGGTTGCTCCCGATGCTCACTTCTACACCAACATAAATAAAAATCGCCAGCATTCCCAATACCAACTGCGGATAACGGAAAAGCCGGAAACGCTCAGCAGGCTCGGATACGATATCTTCCGTCTTTTCGGGGTCTTCTATTTTGGAAAACATCAGAAAAAGTGCAACGAGAAGAAAAGCAGAACCGAGAATAATAAATGGAAGTTTTACATCTTCAATATTCAGTTCCGTCTGCTCGCTGCCGGTTCCGAAAAACACAATTCCAAATAAAATAGGGGCAATGGTAGTGCCTAACGAATTGATACCGCCTGCCAGGGTAAGCCGATGCGCACCTGTTTGTGGCGAACCCATTTTAATCGCCAACGGATTGGCTACAATCTGCTGAACAGAAAAGCCTAAGCCAACGGTGAAAAGCGCAATCAGAAATACCCAAAAATTGTCCATCACTGCTGCGGGCACAAATAGAAATGCACCTGCTGCAGACAAAACCAGACCTGAGGCCAATGTTTTTTTGTACCCGAATTTCTGCAGCACATCACTCCGCATGGAAATCATGAAAAATATCGCCGATCCAACAAAGTAAGCAACATAAAATGCCCACTCTACAAGTTGCGCTTCAAATTGGGTAAGGGTAAAATTCTTCTTAAAAACCGGAATCAGCATTGAATTTCCGGCGGCGACAAATCCCCAAAAAAAGAAAATAATAATTAATGAACCGAACTGCGACCATTTTGTCTGTCCTTGGTGATGTTCCATTGTTTTTTTTTAATAAAAACAAATATAATTAAATAATCTGCTTACTTCTCCGGCTCCAAGGTTTTTTTGATGAGGCTGTAGGAAACTGTTTTCATTTCGTTCACTTCTGTAGGATTCAAAATCCGGTTTTGATATACCCGAACAGTTCCGGGATGCCCTCTGCCATTATCAAAAGGAAACATTTCTTTCAGTCCTTTGAAGGCGTACACCACAATCGGAAAACCATGTTTCGCAGAAAGGATGAAAGCGCCGTCTTTAAATTCGCCCAGAACGATTTCAGGATCTTCCGGGACACCACCTTCCGGAAAAATCACAATATTTTGTCCGTGCCGCATTTTCTCAGCAGCTTTTCGGTACACATCCGCACGGCTTTTAGGACTTTTTCTGTCTACCAAGATGCAAATTCGACGGTAAAGAATACCGAAAACAGGGATTTTTGCCAATTCCGCTTTTCCGATAAAACACAGCGGATGATGTGGATGAAGAACCGACATCAGCAAAATGTCAATCGTAGAAGTATGATTGGCGATAAAAATATAATTCTGATCCGGATCCGGGCGTTTCCCGTTTTCCAGAATCAACCTGTAGCGAAATCCTGCTCCGTAAAAAAGGACAATACAAAATAGTCTGATAAAAATATAAGCGTATTTAAAATGCTTTTCTTTTATCGAGAGCAGCAGCACAGGAATTCCGAAAAGAAGGATCATGATGAAAGCAAGCAGCAAAAACCATCCCCGCCAAATATAATTCAAAACTCTTGTCATAGGTTCCAAAAATAGGGATTATCCGTTGAAAATAATCCTCTTTTTCACGGAATAATTTAAAACGGCTACCAGAAGAATCGCTGAAATTTTACTGATCATTTCGGGACTTAAGGTATAGAAAATAAGGTCAAAATTATCCTCGAATACAAAATTGTAAAATACTTGAAATAACGTCAAACTAACTAAAGTAGAGATAAATGAGACCAGAATAAAATAAAAGAATTCCCTTTTTTTGGAATGCTTGCCTCGCTCAAAAACAAACCAGATGCTCAGGAAATAATTGCAAAAAATGCCCGCAGAAGTAGAAGAAATATTGCTCAGCGGATATCGTATTCCGTACAAATTATACTCCCAGCTGATCATCCGTGGAAACTGGACACTGAAAATTTTAAAGCTGCCGATTTCCACCAGCGCGCTCAGTGTGCCAGCCAGTAGAAAAAAAATAACCTGTTTTTTATTGCGCAGCAGTTTTATCATTTTTATTAATTGAGTGCAAATTTAAAATTAAATGTTAAAGGTTTTAATTTCTGTTAAATTTTTTTTCACATTAAAATATTAGTGTACTTTTAATCTTTCAATGAGCAAAGCACCTGATAATATTTTCATTTTCAATGCATTCCGGAAATGTTCTTTTATCTTGAAAACCTTTTATTAAAGCCTTTTTTATACTGGAAACATCATCAAAAAATGAATAAAAGAAATCCTTACCGAAAATTTCAGGCGCAACAAGACCAAATTCGCAACCTGGAAAAAACCAGCTCCCGCTTCAAGAGAGTTTACGACGAGTACGCGCTGATGTCCGAAGAACTCTGGAATCTTGAAACTGCTGAGGGAGAAGGCCTTCCCGACGACTTTATCAATTCTATTATGCTGCAGACTTCTTATCTGGAAGAAGAAATTGAAGACTGGCTGAGCGCGCCTGTCTCAGATCAGGAAAAATAATCCAAGTCAACAATCTGGGCAATGCATTTATTTTTACAAGCCGCTGCTTCTTGTTTTAATTTTGCCTATTTTAGCATTCTGTTTTTCAAAAAAATGTTGAAATATGATAGCCATTGTTGACGGCGGTTCTACCAAATGTGACTGGGTGATCCTGAACGAAGCCGGGAGCACCGTCCTGAAAACTGAAACAACTGGATTCAATCCTAACATTATCAGGCCTGAACTCATTGTTCCGGAAATCAGCAAAAACAAACAGCTCGTTGCCGTAAAAGATAGCATGAAAAAAGTATTTTTCTATGGCTCCGGATGCGGTATTGCCGAAAACTGTGCGGTGGTGGAACAGGGATTACAGCATTTTTTCATCAACGCAGAAATTACTGTAAAAGAAGACCTTACAGCGGCCGCCTATGCTGCTTACAACGGAAAACCGGCCATCATCTGCATCCTGGGAACGGGATCCAACTCCTGCTATTTCGACGGACATACCATCAGAAAAGAACTTCCTTCGCTGGGTTTTTTAATTGGCGATGAAGGCAGCGGAAGCGCCATCGGTAAGCACCTGTTGCGAAGATATTTTATGAAAAAACTGCCGGAAGATTTGTATCATTCTTTTACGGAAACCTATCATCTCACCATTGAAGAAGCGTTGAAAAACATGTATCACAACCCGAGAGCAAACGCTTATTTGGCCTCATTCAATACTTTTGTGGTGGAGCATAAAACGCATCCTTACTTCCAGAATATGGTTTTTGATGAAATGAAAAACTTTCTGGAATATCACGTCTTACCTTACGAAGAAGCCAGTCAGTCTGAAATAAATTTCATCGGCTCCATTGCGTTTTTTTATGAAGATATCGTAAGAGCCGCCGCTGCAGAACTCAACCTGAATGTGGGCATAATGGTACAAAAGCCAATCGAAAGTCTGGTGCAGTATCACAAAAGATACCTTCTGGATTTCTGAGCACCTGCAGAGAGTCTGCATTTCAACAGAGCGTCTGAATTAATAAAGACGAAAAAACAGCAAATATTCATTGATCCATTGTATCAGTGTACCTATCAAAACCCTAATTAATCCGGATTAAAGAGTACAGTAAACCACTGGCCCAAAAGGGATTCGGATTTAAAACTGAATAATAAAAAGATGACAAGCAAAACCAATAGAGACGAAAAAAACTTTCACCAAGCTGCCCTGGATTATCACCGGGCAGAACCGCGCGGGAAAATAGAAGTGATCCCATCCAAACCGCATTCTTCAGCGAGAGACCTTTCGCTGGCTTACTCGCCGGGGGTGGCTATTCCTTGTTTAGAAATACAGAAAGATCCCAAAACCGCTTACGAATATACCGGAAAGGGAAATCTGGTGGCCGTTATTTCCAACGGAACGGCAGTTCTAGGCCTGGGAGATATTGGAGCAGAAGCTTCCAAACCGGTGATGGAAGGAAAAGGACTGCTCTTTAAAATCTTTGCCGATATTAATGTCTTTGATATTGAAATCAACGAAAAAGACCCCGATAAATTCATTGAAATCGTCAAAGGCATTGCCCCTACTTTTGGCGGCATCAATCTGGAAGACATCAAGGCGCCCGAAGCTTTTTATATAGAACAGCGACTGAAAGAAGAGCTCGACATTCCGCTGATGCACGACGATCAGCACGGAACCGCCATTATTTCCGCAGCGGCACTCATCAACGCTTTGGAACTGGCAGGAAAGAAAATCGAGGAAATAAAAATGGTGGTGAACGGTGCCGGTGCTGCAGCTGTCGCCTGTACCAAACTGTATCTTGCTCTGGGTGTGAAAAAAGAAAACGTTCTGATGTGTGACAGCAAAGGAGTGATCAACCATAAAAGAGAAAACCTGACTCCCGAAAAGATCGCTTTCATTGCCCATACCGATAAAAATACGCTGGAAGATGCCATGAAAGGTGCGGATGTTTTTATTGGCCTCTCGAAAGGAAATGTGATGACGCCTGAAATGCTGAATTCTATGTCCGAAAACCCGATTGTATTCGGACTTGCCAATCCGGATCCGGAAATTGATTACGATCTGGCGATAGAAACCAGAAAAGACGTGATCATGGCAACAGGAAGAAGCGACTTTCCCAATCAGGTGAACAATGTATTGGGATTCCCGTATATTTTCCGCGGCGCTTTGGATGTTCAGGCAAGTACCATTAATGAAGAAATGAAACTGGCCGCCGTACAGGCCATCGCCAACTTGGCAAAAGAAGCCGTACCCGAAGCGGTGATTCTGGCGTATAACCTGACATCACTGACTTTCGGAAGAGAATATTTCATCCCGAAACCTTTCGACAACCGGCTCATCACCCGTGTGTCCAGTGCGGTAGCTAAAGCTGCCATCGACAGTGGGGTTGCCGGAAAACCGATTGAAAATTTCGAAGAATACGAAACTCAACTACTCGACAGGATGGGCAGAGACGAGAAACTGATCCGGATGATGCAAAGCCGTGCCCGCGCCAATCCGAAAAGAGTTACGCTCAGCAATGCGGAAGAATACAACGTTTTGAAAGCTGCTCAGATTCTTTACGAAGAAGGTATTGCAAAACCGATCCTTTTAGGGGAAAAGAAATTCATTAAAGAACAGATGGAACGCTACGGAATTGAACTGGATGTTCCTATCGTAGATCCGATGGATGACGACCAGGAAGACAACCGGAAAACCTACCGCGAGCTCCTTTGGAAACTGCGCCAAAGAAAAGGCGTTAATGAATATAAAGCCAAAAAGTTCGTCAGGCAGCGCGATTATTTCGGGCCGCTGATGTTGAGAAACGGCGATACCGATGCACTGATTCTGGGTTTTTCCAAAAACTACACTTCGGTGCTCAGGCCTTTGCTGGAAGTGATTGAGAAAGAACAGGGTGTAGACAAGATCGCTTCCATGATGATGATTCTTTCCGGGAAAAAACCCATCTTTTTTGCCGATACTTCTGTGAATGCCAATCCCACCACCGAAGATCTGGTGAATATTGCAAGAATGTCAGAGATTACCGTGAAGAGTTTTGCCATAGAACCGCGCATTGCGATGCTGGCTTACGAAAACTTTGCTGGCATTTCCGACACGTCCAAAAAAGTAGCCAGAGCAGTGAAAATTCTTCACGAGAAACATCCCAAAATGATTGTAGACGGCGAGATACAACCCGATTTTGCGATGAATACCGATCATTTGGCCGACTATCCGTTCTCGAAACTGGGGACACAGCCAGCGAATGTATTTGTATTTCCAAACCTTGAAAGTGCTAATATTTCCTATAAAATCATTCGCGGAATGAAAGTAGCACAGGTGGTAGGCCCGATTCTCATGGGACTGAAACAGCCGGTACACGTTCTGCAAATGCGCTCCAGCGTGGAAGAAATTGTCAACCTCGCCACCATTGCCGTTTTGGATGCCCAACGGAGGGAACGTTAAAATAAAAGCACTGCCTCGCTTCAGCTTTAGCGTAAAAATAAACCGGGTAGTGCATAAAACCATACCATCCTATCAACCGGCCGGAGATTTCCGTCCGGTTTATTTTTTTCTATTTGTAGAGTGTATTAGTCTAGATGGTTATTTTAGGACGGGTCATCCTTTACAATAGCCTTAGATAGGCTGCGTACAGGAAGTAACGGTACAACTATGGTTGAACTACGGCTGAACCTTTGGAAACCTTTTGCTGATGGGCGTTTCGGGAGAAAGCTACTGACGGATTCGCAAGAAAAGCGAATGTACGAATTGCTCATTAGCTGATTGGTCTTGCTACGGTCGGAATACTGTCCGGATGTGAAGGAAGAATGTTGCTGATGAAAAAGGGTTTTGTTCGGTAGTTGTTCGGGTCTTGTTCGGTAAACCTTCGGTAAAACCCCCATTTTACCGAACACGACCCGAAGGAGACCCGAACAGTATCCGAAGGATGACAGTATCTAAGTAGTCAATATGACCCGTCCTGAAATAACGATACCAGTTAAGTTGAAAAAGCTGAAAGATTTGTGCAGTTGTCGCCAGCTAAACCTTCCAGAAAATAGGAGTTGTACACAATAACGAACCGAAGAGTGTCCCTAAAACAGAGACTTTTATCACCTCAAAATTTCTACCTCCATACTTCACCCGTACATACCCCGTAGTTACCCCGTATATACCCCGTAGTTACCTTATGGTTGATCGTATGACCCGTCCTGAAATAACTATACAGGTTAATAAATTAATCCTGACATAACTATACAAATATAGTTGATAATCCT
>JADMKO010000049.1 GCA_015478785.1 Chryseobacterium sp.
GAATGGTTGAGTGGGTAGATTTAGTATTTTAAAGAAAGCGCATAAGCGCCGTTTCTTAAGCCAAAAAGAATTTACAAACTTTTCAGTAGAAAACAGATAACGAGCAAATATGAGTGATGTTGGAACGGACATTTTCGACTTCACCCAAGAACCACACATGCACACATTCATTCGTAGAATTGAAATTGATACAGGGTGTCATGAGTGTAGTTTACATTTCACTTAGGAGCCTTTATCTTTAGCTTTGTGTTTTGACTGTAGAAACTCCGTGGTGGACTGTATCAGTTTCACGAGGGATTCTTTATTGATGTCGGATAATTTTTTAACATATATACAGGATTTACCCATCTTAAATTTCCCAAGATCTTTCAGAATATCATCCTGTCCCTCACCACCCGAATATACATAAAGTGAAATAGCGCTTTTTCGCGGTGAGAAGCCTACAAGAAACCAATCTCCTTCCTGGCTACTTCTTTCAGACTTGTAATGATACTGTCCGAATCCGATAATGGAATCTCCCCACATTTTGGGTGCATAGCCTGTGGTTTCCTGCATGAGTTTCAGAATTTCAAAACTGTCATTTTTCTTCAGTTCTGAATTTGCATATTCACTGATAAAATGGTGAACGTCTGCATTGTTTTGTTTGGTTTTCAGTTCTGCCATAGTAGCTATTTAAGGTTTTGATTTCCAGATCTTGTCCGAAAAGGGCAAATATTCAGAAAGTGCAGCCGAACCGTACCATGTGAAAATTTCATAATCCAGCAGACCGTTTTTTATTGCCGGATCTCTTTTCAGCAGTTCTTTGGCCTCTTCTGTGGATTTGATGTTGTTAAAAATGAAAATACCTCTGTAATTGTTTTCATTTTTTCCCAAAGGTCCTGCTACAATTAATTTCCCCTGTTCCACCATTCGGTTTATATTGGCCAAATGACCTCTAAAACTGTCACTGATCAGTTTTTTATCAGCGGAGGTATTGTTTCCTGTTTTCAAAATCACGAAAAAGTAACTTTTCATTCCATACTCATCACCACCTGATTTTTCAGCCAGTATCCGATCGTAATTTGGGTTTGAAACCAACGTGTCTCTTTCTGTATTTGATTGGCCGAACACCAAGCTGGTAATCATCAAAAGCGATAGGGTTAAAACAGATTTCGCTTTCATTGTCTTTTTATATTTGATAGTGTGCCATTTTTTAGCCCCATTATACCAAATGTACCGAAAAGTTTTCATACTTCCATGCTTTGCGTTATAAAAAAATGAAGCACCGCGCGGTCAGCAGAGAAGAGGGGAGCATCCAGTATTTCCTGACTTCAGAAAATGAAAAAGTTAGGAATAGACTACACAGCCAAATCCGGACTTAGAATTCCGTTCCGGTTTACAGAAGTGAAGCAGGTCATAAATGGCTTTCATTTTCGGATGAACTTTCAGCACAAAACCCTCTTCCAAGACAAAAATAAAAAAAAGCGACCAAAAAGCCGCTTGGTTGATTGTGATCAAGGTTTACTTAATGCCCATACATTCTGTTGTACAGGTTGATAAAATATTCCTTGATGGCTTTTCTTTTCAGTTTCAGTGTTGGCGTCAGCAATCCTGCTTCAATGGACCATACTTCAGGGGTGAGTTCAAATTTTTTGATCTGCTCCCAGCTTCCCAGTTTGGTATTCAGATAGTCGATTTCCTTTTCGATGCGCGCTCTCAGTTCAGGGCTATTCGCCATTTCCTGCGGTGTATTTCCGATTTTATATTCTTTTCTTTCTGCCCAGCTTTTGGCAAAATTGAAATCAGGCTGTACCAGTGCAGTCGGCATTTTTTCGCCGTCTCCCACTACCATGATCTGTTCAATAAATTTCGACGCTTTCGCTTTGTTTTCAATGACTTGAGGCGCAATATATTTCCCACCCGAGGTTTTGAACATTTCCTTTTTCCGGTCGGTAATGTGCAGGAAGCCTTCGTCATCAATATGCCCGATGTCGCCTGTTTTAAAATAACCGTCTTCAGTGAAGGCTTCAGCTGTCATTTCGTCATTTTTAAAATACCCTTTGAAAACACTCGGCCCTTTCACGGTAATTTCTCCGTCAGGCTGAATTTTCACATCCATATTATCCAGCGGATGCCCAACAGTTCCCACTTTCAGGCGGTCAAAAGAATTCACTGAAATCACCGGCGAAGTTTCTGTAAGCCCGTATCCTTCCAGAATTGGAATTCCGGCATTCTGAAACATATTATTGAGTCGGGCCGATAATGCAGCCGAACCGGAAACCAAAGTGATGATATTTCCGCCCAGGCCTTCACGCCATTTGCTGAACACGAGTTTGTCCGCAATGATTTCCTTCAGGCCGGAAGGTTTCCCGATGGATTTCTTGGCTTTATTTACACCGAGAGCCCACAAAAATATTTTCGATTTCAGGCCGCCTGCGCTGGTGCCTTTATCATATATTTTGTCATATACTTTTTCAATCAGCCTTGGCACTACGCTCATATAATGAGGCTTCACTTCTTTAATGTTATCGCCCATTTTTTCGATACTCTCCGCAAAATAAATGGAAAAACCATTGAGTTGAAACAGATAAAAAAGCATCCTTTCAAAAATATGGCAAATGGGCAGGAAACTCAATATCCGGACTTCCTGATAAGAGAGCCCTTTTTCCCGGGGAATCCTGTGATCCGACGCCAGTACATTGGAAACAATATTATGATGGGAGAGCATCACTCCTTTTGGTTTTCCTGTAGTTCCGGAAGTGTAAATGATGGTGGCAAGATCTTCAGGCTGAATGGTATTGGCAATATCTTCCACTTCATTTTGGCGTGCCTTATCTTCTCCTAAATCCAAAACTTCCTGCCAATGTGCAGCACCTTCAATGCGGTCGAACGTAAAAACACCCTGTAAGGAAGGAACCTGCGGTTTGGCAACATGAACTTTTTCTAAAAGTGCCTTGTCCGATACAAAACAGTATTTTACTTCCGCATTATTGAAAATATAAACATAATCCTCTGCACTGATGGTAGGGTACACCGGAACACTGATGGCGCCTATCTGAAGAATTCCAAGATCCATAATAGCCCATTCTGTACGCGTAGCCGTAGTAATCACTGCAATCTTATCTCCTGGCATAATTCCCAGTTCCAACAGGCCGCGCGAGATTTTATTTCCCAGATTCACGTATTCCTGGGTGGATGTTTTTTTCCATTCTCCGTCGTACTTGGTGACGAACAGGTCTTCTTTCGGGAATTTCGCATGAACGTGGTGCGCGATGTCAAATAATCTTCTGATGGACATAACAGTGTTTTTTTAGAAATTAGGATATGATTAGGGTAAATTTATACTTTTTTATTCAACCGCCCAATAAAAAAGAATATTTTTAAGGTTCTTGTAAAAAGCGTAAATTTGACGGCAAAACAAAAATCAATATATGAACTTTAACTTATCTGAAGAACACGTAATGATACAGCAGGCTGCAAGAGATTTCGCGCAGAATGAACTGCTGCCAGGAGTTATCGAAAGAGACACCCATCAGACGTTTCCTGCAGCGCAGGTGAAGAAAATGGGAGAAATGGGATTTCTGGGTATGATGGTGGATCCAAAATATGGTGGTGCCGGAATGGATAGCATTTCGTATGTTCTTGCGATCGAAGAAATTGCCAAGGTAGATGCTTCGGCGGCCGTGGTGATGTCGGTTAACAATTCACTGGTATGTGCAGGACTGGAAAAATACTGTAACGAAGACCAAAAAATGAAATATCTGGTGCCGCTGGCCAGTGGCGAGGTTATCGGTGCATTTGCCCTTTCCGAACCGGAAGCGGGTTCCGATGCTACTTCCCAGAAAACCACTGCTGTGGATATGGGTGACCATTACCTTCTGAACGGAACAAAAAACTGGATTACCAACGGAGGTACAGCTTCTTATTATATTGTGATCGCACAAACTAATCCTGAAAAAAAACACAAAGGAATCAGTGCTTTTATCGTAGAGAAAGGTTGGCCGGGATTTGAAATTGGTACGAAAGAAGATAAACTGGGAATCAGAGGTTCTGATACGCATTCCTTGCTTTTTACGGATGTAAAAGTTCCGAAAGAAAACAGAATCGGAGACGACGGATTTGGATTCAGTTTCGCTATGGGTGTGCTGAACGGTGGCCGTATCGGGATTGCTTCCCAGGCTTTAGGTATTGCTTCAGGTGCTTACGAACTGGCGTTGAAATATGCCAAAGAACGAAAAGCGTTCGGAACAGAAATTATCAACCATCAGGCGATCGCGTTTAAACTTGCTGATATGGCAACTCAAATCACAGCAGCACGAATGCTTTGTCTGAAAGCGGCAAGCGAGAAAGATCAAGGAAAAGATATTTCGGAAAGTGGTGCTATGGCCAAGCTTTATTCTTCTCAGGTAGCGATGGATACCACTATCGAAGCGGTACAGATTCACGGTGGATATGGCTATGTGAAGGAATATCATGTGGAAAGAATGATGCGTGATGCCAAAATCACTCAGATCTATGAAGGAACTTCCGAGATCCAGAAAATCGTGATCTCCCGTTCTATCGCTAAAAAATAATACAACAGCAACGCTTACTTATAAATCCTTTCACATGTGCTGGAAGGATTTTTATTTTTTTAATTTTGGTACCATGAAAAAATACATTCTACGGCGCGAAGGCGTATTCCGCCTTTTATCACTGATGGCGGTAGCCGTTTCCGTTTTCCTGCCCGATCTCTACATGAAAATGGGATTGCTCCTGCTCGGCATCCTGGGCCTTACCGTGGTTTCCTACGCCAAGGAACAGAAAATCGCCCTGATTATTTTTTCAGTCGCTTTTATCGCAACTTTAGTCGTTTGTTATCTGATTTTAAACGGATACAGGATTGATGGGATGGGATAGACGGCAGCGATGGTAGTAGTAAGGTCGTAGTAGTAAGGACGTAATAAGGCGTAGTAAGGGCGTAGTAAGGGCGAATTGCAATTCGCCCCGACCGCCCCATCTACTGACAACTCTCATATTCTCAAAACGTGGTTTGGAAGAGGAAATGGCTAATTTTGTTAGGCACAGAATGTTTAATAAAATCCAAAACACCATGAATTTTCCTTCCGATCTCGAAATCGCAGAAAATGCCTCCATTCAACATATTAAAGAAATTGCTCAAAAAATCAATATTGATGATGACGATCTTGAATACTACGGCAAACACAAAGCTAAAATTCCTTTAAGTTACATTGACGAAGAAAAAGTAGATCC
>JADMKO010000050.1 GCA_015478785.1 Chryseobacterium sp.
TATGATTTTTATCCAAACCGTATGCTAAAGCTGCGGCAGTTGGTTCGTTGATGATTCTTTCCACTTTCAATCCGGCAATTTCTCCGGCTTCTTTGGTGGCCTGTCTTTGTGCATCGTTAAAGTACGCAGGAACCGTAATCACCGCTCTGGTAACTTCCTGGCCGAGATAATCCTCAGCTGTTTTCTTCATTTTCTGAAGAATCATGGCAGAAATTTCCTGAGGAGTATACTCTCTGTCATCAATTTTTACTTTTACCGAATCATTGGCTCCTTTTACCAATTCGTAAGGAACTTGTTGATCATCACCCGTTAAACTGGAGAAGTGGGTTCCCATATATCTTTTTATAGAAGAAATGGTTTTTTTAGGATTGGTTACCGCCTGTCTTTTTGCAGGATCTCCAACCTTTCTTTCACCTTCATCCGTAAATGCTACAATCGAGGGAGTTGTTCTTTTCCCTTCCGCATTAGGAATGACAACCGGATCTTTACCTTCCATTACTGAAACGCAAGAGTTGGTTGTTCCTAAATCAATTCCAATTATTTTGCTCATATTATTAAATATTGTTTAAATTCTTAAATTCATTTTGGTTTTTCCTAAAAACATACCAAGCAAAAATTTCTGACAAATTGACAGCAATGTCATTCTGTATTGATAGTAACTCAAAAATAGTTTTAATAATTTGTCACGACAAACTAAGATCAATGCTTTGTCAATCAACAATTTGAATCCAAACCGGAGCATGATCACTGGTTTTTTCCCATCCCCGAACATGGCTGTCCACCACCACTTTTTCTAATTGATTTTTCACTGCGGGAGAAAGCAGAAAGTGGTCAATGCGCAATCCGGCATTTCGCTGATACGCATTTCGAAAATAATCCCAAAAAGTATAAATAATTTCCTCTGGATAGAGCTCTCGCAACGCATCTGACCAGCCCTGATTCTGAAGTTCCTGAAACGATTCCCTTACTTCCGTCCTGAAAAGCGCATCATTCACCCATCTTTCAGGTTTATAAACATCTTTTTCTTCAGGAATAACGTTAAAATCGCCAGCGAGGATAACGGGTTTCCCTGAAGTAATGAGCAATTCAGCACGAGCTTTCAGCCTTTCCATCCAACGAAGTTTATATTCGAATTTGGGGCCCGGATACGGATTTCCGTTCGGCAAATAAAGACAACCAATAATGAGTTTTCCTATTTTTGCTTCTAAATAACGGCTTTGAAGATCATCCTCTTCGCCTTCCAAACCTCTGCGTCTTTCTTCAGCCTGTTCCTTGGAAAGGATCGCGACGCCGTTCCACGATTTTTGTCCGTGCCACAAAGCGTGATAACCTGCGTTTTGTATAGCTTCCAAAGGGAATTTTTCCTGAGGTGCTTTCAATTCCTGAAGACACACCACATCCGGCTGAGCTTCCTCCAGCCAGCGTAATAAAACGGGCAATCTGCCATTAACGCCGTTCACATTATACGTTGCAATTTTCATTTTGATTTATAATTTTAATAGAATTTGCGGATTTATAGTATTTGACATTGTTTTTGCAACCATTATCGAACCAATTAATTAAAAAATGAGAGCGATTTGGAACGGTGCTATCGGGTTCGGTTTAGTGAATATTCCTGTAAAGTTGTATTCGGCAACAGAAACCAGTGCTTTGGATCTGGATATGTTGGATAAAAAAGATTTCAGCAATATCCGGTTTAAAAGAGTGAACGAAAAAACAGGCAAAGAAGTGGCTTGGGAAAATATCGTAAAAGGATATAAAATGGAAGACCGTTACATCGTTCTGGATCCTGAAGATTTCGCAGCCGTAAGTCCCGAGAAATCCAAGATTCTTTCTGTAAAACAATTTGTAAAGGAAGAAGAAATAGATCCGGCGTATTTTGAAACGCCGTATTTTCTGGAACCTCAGAAAAATGGGGAGGAGGCCTATAAACTATTGCTGAAAGCGCTGATAAAAACAAAAATGGCAGGCATCGGCACCTTTATTCTTCGTGAAAAGGAAATATTGGGACTGGTGAGGCCTTTCGAAAATAAAATACTGATGGTGAACCGTATGCGTTTTCCACAGGAAATAAGAAGTTTTGAAGACCTGAAAATGCCTTCCGCAAAAGCTCCGAAAACTGAAGAACTGGACATGGCAGAGTCTCTCATCAAACAATTGGCAACCGAATTTACTCCGGAAAAATTTAAAGATACCTACAACGACGATTTGCTGAAAATCATCAAACAGAAAGCGAAAGGAAAGAAAACCAAAACGATAGAGGAAGAACAACCCGAAAGTGCTCCTTCCGACCTGATGGCGCAACTGAAAGCGAGCCTTGAATCAGGCAAGAAAAAAGCCGGTTAATTCATTTTTAAACATCATTTATGCCGCTTCAGGAATACAACAAAAAAAGAAATTTCGACGACAGCCCGGAACCGAAAGGCAAGTCACGCGAAAGCAAAACTACTTTGAAATTCGTGGTTCAAAGACATGCCGCTTCACACCTTCATTATGATTTGAGGCTTGAAATGGAAGGCGTTCTGAAAAGCTGGGCGGTTCCCAAAGGGCCGTCCATGAATCCTGAAGACAAAAGGCTTGCGATGATGACAGAAGACCATCCTTACGAATACAAGGACTTTGAAGGCAGCATTCCCGCAGGAAATTACGGTGCGGGAGAAATGGAAATCTGGGATTCCGGAACGTATGAACCTGAGGAAAAAATCAAGGGGAAATCCGACGATTTGGTCATGCGGACAGCTCTTCACAAGGAAAGCCTGAAATTTAAACTCAACGGTGAAAAACTGAAAGGTGGATTTGCATTGGTTAAAATTAAAAATTCAAAACAGGAAAACGCATGGCTGCTCATCAAACATAAAGATGAATTTGCCACTTCCGACCCGTATGATGCAGAAGAACTCACCGACGAAGGTTCAAAAGTAACTGCCTACCTTGAAAAAAAAAATCAAAAAAAAGATAACCGTAAAACCAATACCTTAAAATCCTACAAAAATTACGCACCTTCCTTAGCCCGCGCAGGAAAGGTCAGCGATTATATCGTTCCGATGCTCGCTAAAATTGCCAAAGAACCTTTCGACGACAAAAACTGGGCTTTTGAAATAAAATGGGACGGCTATCGCGCTGTTGCAGATCTTCGGAAAGAACCTCAACTGTATTCCAGAAACGGAATTGATTTTTCCAAAAAATTCAAAAAAATCTACAATCACCTGAAACTCCAGGATCATGAAATGGTTGTGGATGGTGAACTGGTTGCTTATGACCACACCGGAAAACCTAATTTCCAGTTGCTTCAGCAAATTGGTGATCACCCCAACCTGAATGTCGTGTATCAGGTATTCGACATCATCTGGCTGAACGGACATTCCACAGAACAACTCTCCTATCTTCAGAGAAAAGAACTATTAAAAGACGCTCTGAAGGAAAGTGATTATATCCGATACCACGATTATGTTCTGGAAAACGGAAAGGAATTTTTCAAACTTGCTGAGCAAACTGGACTGGAAGGCATTATCGCAAAAAATATTGAAAGCACCTACAGCAGAGGCGTTCGGACTTCAGAATGGCTGAAAATAAAAACCCTGCAAACAGAGGAAGTTTTGATTTGCGGTTTTACCGAACCTCAGGGTTCCAGAAAATACTTCGGATCATTAATTTTAGGAACTTTTATCGATGGAAAGCTCACCTTCTCAGGACATGCAGGAACAGGATTTTCAGACCGAAGCCTTAAAGAACTCCACCAATTGATGACCCCTTTGATAAGGAAAACTTCACCTTTTGAAAAAATACCGAAAACCAATGGTGCAGCAACCTGGATTTCCCCGGAACTGGTGGCGGAAATTAAATATACGGAACAGACAAAAGACGGAATTTTTCGCCATCCGGTATTCCTTCATCTCCGGGAAGATAAATCCGCGGAAGACCTTAAACCGATCGTGTCAGAAAAAATGGATCCTAAACCCACTTTAAAACCAAAAATCGTGAAAGAGAAAAAAGATATTCAGAAAAAAATCGGAAAGCACGAAGTGAAACTGACCAATCAGAATAAAATCTATTTTCCGAAAGACGAACTAACCAAAGGCGATGTGGTGGCGTATTATCAAAGTGTTGCTAACTATATTCTGCCCCATCTGAAAGACAGGCCGCAATCGATGAACCGATTTCCCAACGGAATTGACGGCATGAGCTTCTACCAGAAAGATGCAGCGGACGAAACGCCGGATTGGGTAGAAACCCAAGAAATTTTCTCCGAAAGCAACGAGAAAAACATCAGCTATATCCTTTGTAACGATGCAGCAACGATGGCATATCTCAACAATCTCGGGTGTATCGATCTGAACGTGTGGACCAGCAGAACTCAAAATCTCGAAAACCCGGATTATCTGGTTCTGGATCTTGATCCTTCAGAAAAAAACACCTTTGATGACGTCATTGAAACCGCCTTAACCGTAAAGAAAATACTGGATATTGCTGATATTGAAGGGTATTCAAAAACGTCAGGAAGTTCGGGAATTCATATTTATATTCCCATGGGTGCGAAATATTCCTTCGATCAGGTGAAAGATTTCGCACATATTCTGATGCAGATGGTGCAGAAGGAACTTCCAGATCTCACCACGCTGGAACGCAGCCTTCAGAAACGTGACAAAAGCAAGATTTATCTGGACTATTTACAAAACCGACGCGGACAAACCCTGGCAAGCGTCTACAGCATTCGCCCGAAAAACGGTGCTCCGGTTTCGATGCCTTTAGAATGGAAGGAAGTAAAACCCGGCTTAAAACCCACCGACTGGAATATTGAAAATGCCAAAGATCGGCTCGAGAAAAAAGGCGATCTCTTCAAACCAGTGATAGGAAAAGGAATTGACATGCTGAAAGCGATTGAGAAGATTTCAGGATAATTCAGATGACATTCACTTCCCTTTCCAGTTCAATACCGAATTTTTCTTTTACCGAATGGATGATTTGTTCTGAGAAATCATAAATTTCCTGTCCGGAAGCGTTACCTGTGGTATTCACAATCACCAAAGCCTGAAGTTCATGGCAACCCACATTTCCGGATTGGCGGCCTTTCCAGCCACACTGTTCGATGAGCCAGCCTGCCGGAATCTTCACCAAATCGCCTGCGGGATAGGACGGCATATCTGGATTTTCTTTTTGCAGGTTTTCAAACTGAGTTAAAGGAATTGTAGGATTTTTAAAAAAACTGCCCGCATTTCCGGTGATCGACGGATCCGGGAGTTTGCTTTTTCTGATAGAAATAACCGCTGCAGAAACATC
>JADMKO010000051.1:0-2067 GCA_015478785.1 Chryseobacterium sp.
AGCTATTTTTTCGGGCTTCGTTTTATCGCTGACGGCAAGAACGCAGTCGTAACCTTTTACAATGGAAACCATAGCGACAGAAAAACCGGTGTTTCCTGAAGTGGTTTCTACAATTACGGAACCTGGCTGTAGCAAGCCTTTTTGTTCTGCGTCTTCAATGATATGAAGCGCAATTCTGTCTTTGGTAGAATGCCCGGGATTACATGATTCAAGTTTTGCAAAAACTTTTGCGGGAATCGAATTGGTAACTGTATTAAGTTTTACCATTGGCGTATTGCCAATTAAACCGAGAATATTATCGTAAACGTTGTTCATTTATTTAATCTATTTCTCAAAAAAACCATTGGCAAAATTACAAAAAAAAATGCTTATCTTCTAATTTGTGGTCTAAGTTTTATGTTGGAAACAGCATCAGCTGAAACCTTTTCTGCGTCAATTTTCGCAAAAATCAAGCCATAATCTTATAACCTCTTCACTTTTATGAAAGAGTGATAATGATGAAGCTGTGCAGCGAATTAAATGATAATTTTCACCGGTTATGAAAGAGGGATCAGATCTTGGAGTTTTTTGATATTTTTCTATATTTGATAAAAAAATTATAACATGAGAAAATTAATACTAATAGGAAGTATGATATTGCTGACTGCATGCTCATCTGAAAGTACTGATGTCCTAGCGCCGGATGTGGATGTAAAAAAACGATTAAGTTCTGTGTATAAAGATGGAAAACTGAACATTAAAATTGAATATGATAATGACAAAGTTTCCAGCTTCACGCATTATGATGACGACGGGAAACTTTCCAATAAATTTGTAATTGAATATCAGAATAATAAAAGAGTTCAGGATAACTTTTACAATGCTGATAATATTAAAACCAGCTATATTAAATATTATTATGAATTGCCCAGTTATCCTGATTTAGTGACCAAAAGGGAGGTTTATATGCAAGCATCCAATAACAGTTATACGTCAAATGGTTATCAGATATTTACCAATAATACTTCTGTGAATGCCAATAATATAACCTCAGCTTCAGCTTTTGACGAATTCGGAAACTTGATTGAAAAAACCGAGAGGACCTATACAGATGCCAATGGAAGCTTTGTTATGAAAATATACAATAGTGCAGGAGTTCAAACCGGAAGCGAAACTGTTATAAGAGACAATAAGAAATCGTGGTCATCCTTTTATGATCCGTTTTATTATCAGAATCAGCACAATACTATTTCATCCAATGCGGTAAATATTCCCTATAATATAACTTGGAGTGTTACTAATAATTACACTTATGATACGTACAATTATCCTGTCTCGGCCTTTGTAAACCAGAGCGGAATTACTCCATTTACCTATACGTTTAACTGGGAATAAAAATATAAACTGCTCAAAATTCAGTTATTTGAATTGAAGATATTTTGCTGAAGTGCTGTTTTAGATGTTTGGTTACTAAACAAAAAATCCGCCCATTTCTGGACGGATTTTATTGATTGTGCAGATTTTATAATCTAGCTTCGGTATCATCGTTATACCATCTGTCATAGGTATACCTTGCATCTTCTTCATTTCGGGGTCTGTATCCCATATAAATTCCACCTTCTTTGATGTCATCTTCATATCTTTTGGCTTCATCCTCAGGAACGCCTGTTCCTGTAAGTGCGCCTACCAGTCCGCCTGTTGCGGCACCGGCACCGGCACCAGCAAGACCGGCTGCAAGTGGCCCTGCAACTACAAGACCTAATCCGGGAAGTAAAACATTGGATCCGATAGCGGCGACTGCACCTATAACGGCTCCGATTCCACCTCCGATTAGAGAACCTGTTCCGGCATTTTCAGCAACTTTATTGCCCAAATCTGTATCGCGATCGGTGTTGGTAAAATGCGTGTCGCGGGTTTTGTCGGTCATCAAAAGATTGACATCATCCGTGGTGTAACCTTTGGAATGTAAATCCTGATAAGCTCTTTCGGCTTCATCTCTATTTTTAAATACTCTTGAAACATAATCGTTTCTAAATGGTGGTTTGTACGATTGACTTTCCATAATAATAAAATTTAATGTTAATAATT
>JADMKO010000051.1:2077-5269 GCA_015478785.1 Chryseobacterium sp.
TAAAATTCAATTAAGATGCCAGATAAACAGGCATTAACATTGTTTAACATAATAAATATTAGAAAGTAATGGAAGATTGGAAATATGAAATCTCACATAAATAGTCAATATAATACAGTCTAACTTGATTAGCTTTTCTTTTTTATTCCCTTCATTAAATCCTCAAGATAGTCGGTTTAAACTTCTTGAATCTCTAAAAGATTTTTATTTTGGTGGACTAATAAATGGTCTATTTCTTCGCTCAGCAACTTAATTTCAAGTTCGGCTTTTAGATTAATTTTATAATCGTGTTCGCCTCGCTGCCGGTCTTTTTGTTCCTGTCTGTTTTGGCTCATCATAATAATGGGAGCTTGAATGGCCGCCAAACAAGAGAGAATAAGATTGAGCAAAATAAAAGGAAATGGATCAAAAGGCTGTGTTGTTAAAAACCAAATATTAACCAACATCCACAATAAAATAAATGTAAAAAAAGAAACGATAAAAGTCCAGCTACCGCCAAACGCAGCAACCCGATCGGCAAGTTTTTGTCCGAAAGTGAGTTCAGCTTCTATTTCGTCCTGAATATTTTCTGAAAGGATGGAATTATTTTTAATGGCATCCATCACATTTCTGTCAATCATGGCCACTTCTCCTTTCTCCTGAATAATAAGCGAGGTCAGGTAATGTCTTCTGTATTGATTCAGTTCGTCAATGGTTATAAAATCGCCCTGGTTGAAGTCAGGAAATTCGGATTTTATTAAGTTGTAAATTCCTTCTCTGATGTCGAAACCTTTAACTTCTTCACCCTTAGGGATTTCTTTTTTGCTGATGTGGCTTATTTTCATTCTGAATGTTTTTAAGACTACAGTGAGTCATGTAATCTATTTTCAATACCCATCTGTTGGTGCAGAACTCTTATGATTTCAATTTCGTTTTCTTTCGAATTTATGCAACATAGGAATTGATAAAAATCAAATCATTTTCAGTTCTGTTATCATGTTTATTGTCAGTAGATTGAACGCTGCTTTTTTCTGTCGGAGCTTTTGAATCTGTAGGTTGTCCACAGGATACACAAAACAGAAGCGTCACTATAAAAATATTTTACATCTTTTAAAAATTGTTTATCAAACTTAATTATTTCTGCATTCAATCTTCATTGAACTGTGCTTTTAAATACACCTTGAGATAAATATTTTCTCACGGATTGATCAGTTCCTGTTTCCTCAATTTCTAATTTAATTTTTCCAAAGATACTGTCTCCTGTTTTGTAATCGCCTTTGTCCAAGGTTAATTCCTGATGAAGAATTTTATATTCAGTGGATTCTGTTTCGGATGCATTATCAGTAAAATTGTTAATTTCTGTTCTGAACCGGTTTCCGATTTTATAAATTTCTACCCTCACACCGTTATAGCCGGTAGAAAGATTGAATGTCAGAAATTGAAGCGGGATTGGTTTTTTAGCAAGCTGAGAATAAAATCTGAAAAATACCTCATCATTATTATCTGGTTTTTCCTTCAAATAAAAGTCAGTATTGACAGATTCAGTCCCTTTTCCAAAGCTGTAAAATACCGACAATTTTTTGGATTTGAGTTGGTCTATTTCATGTGAATACTTTATTTTTTCGTCAATAGAAATGCTATCTGGAAACAACATTATAAATGAACATCCGACGATGATCGTAAGGATTACCACAATGAAGATGATATTTTTCAATATTCTGTTCATATAAGAATCGTTTTCATTTTCCGGGCTTATTCATGAATTGAAGCAGACGGAATACCGCCACCTCATTATCAGGAATATCATCGTTATAAACGAAATCCGTATTGAATTCGGTTATAAACATATTTTTTTTGAGTAGTTTTCCAGTCCAGAAACCCAATCAGTAAAACCGCACCACTTCGGCTTTCAACAGCATTGATACTCAGGTTATTATCTGCGTCTATGGATAGATTGAGTTTTCTTGTGTCTAATGATCCGAAAATATAAGGGATTAAGAGCGGCTTGGTGTTTTTGTTTTTTAATAAATACGAATTATTTTTTAAGGTGTATTTATAGGTTCTTTCAATCTTTGTGGAATCAATATCATGAATTAAACCGATGGTGAGACGCTTTTTGTCATTAACTTTAATTTCAAATTTCGAATAATGTTGAACATCGCTGCTGAGAGTGTCTTTGGTCAGTTGCCGATCCAATAAATTTACGATATTCTTTGAACTGTTTTCAAATATCCCATCAATCCGTCTTTCCTGTGAAAAGCAGATTAATGACTGTGATAAAAATAGAAAAAATAATCCTGTTTTCATAAGGCAATTGGGTTGAAAAATGCTGATAAAAGAAACTAGGAACTGATAGTCAACTTAGGGTAATCTCAATAATATTATTAGTCAAATCCAAATGTAATGATTTGTTTGGTTCTTTTGTAAAAATAACATTTTGCAAAACGCAACACCAAATGTTGAACATTGATAAATTTAACAATCATTTTATCTTAAGCACATGGTGTTGATCTTAATTGTATAAAAGCAAATATACCAGATAAACCGGGTAATATTAAGATATTTTAACAAATTAACAATAGCATTTTCTTTGAAAAGTTTTGTTAATTACCGCTAATATTACTACCAAATATAACAAAACCTTCATGTTCCCCCGAAACGGTTCATTTAAAAATGAGTAATTTTGCAACTCTAAATGCAAAGATGAAAAAATTATTTTATTTTATTTATTTGTTGCCTGCGTTGCTTTCTGCACAGGCTCCGGCAGGGTATTATACCGGCACTGAAAACCTGAGCGGATACGCCCTGAAAACGAAGGTTCAGGAAATTATTTCAATAAATTATAACTGGCATTACGGCGACCTTCAGAATTATTATAAACAGACCGATCTGGATGTGCATTATGACCACACACCGGCCACCAATCCTTTTTTCAATACCACCACCAATACTACGGAGTATATCATACTGGATATTTACTCTGAAATTCCAACCGGTCCGGATGCTTACGAATACCACACCGGACAAATGATCGGGAGCGGATCCAGCGAAGGATTGGGCTACAACAGAGAACACATGATTCCGCAAAGTACCTTCAGTACAGGAAGCATCAGTAATTATCCCATGTATTCCGATTTGTTTTTTGTAATTCCTGCTGATGCGAGAATCAATCAGCTGAGGAGCAACTATCCCTACGGAATTGCAGGAACTACT
>JADMKO010000052.1 GCA_015478785.1 Chryseobacterium sp.
GCAATATCGGGTTTTCCTTAAAGAAAATAAAGCTCAGGACAGCAAAAACGTTTCTGAGATGGTTTTTGATTCTATGCTCACACTTCCCGACGTGAAACTTGCGGGAGTAATGGGAAATGAGGAAGAATCTAACTATAAAGAAGTAATAAATGGTGATCAGGTAAAAAGACAGGCTACGCGATCTGTGCTTCAGGAGAAAGAAATTAAGTTTTTAGGTTATCGGCTTTTCGATTTGAGTGTTTCCGGCACTTATAATTATAATGAGAAAGTGCAGCTCAATCAATTTACGTCGTATAATCAGAGGTTATCGGTAAAAGTGAAGCATAAATCTGAGCCCGATTATAATCTAGTGGAATACTATACCAATTTTGTGGTAACAGAGATAAGTCATGGTGATTCGGACAGTTTTCCAAAAGTAAAATTAAGGAAAGACAGAAGTTTTTACAATCACGATTACTGGAAAATGAAAAGATTTCCTGATATGTTGAAGGTTTTTAAAGAATACCACAAAGACACCCTAAAAGAAATGCCGAACAGTATTAAAAAATAAAATACAATCATATATTTTTCTAAATTTGCTTTAAACTCACATTATGAGAAAATATGTTTTATATTTTGCAATGTCACTGTTTCTTTTCATTGGCTGTAAGAAAGATGCTGTAGATGGCACCAGCATGCAGGCGTTCCAATCCAGCATCAATGATATGGCTTCCAGCCTTAATACTTTGCAGCAAATTAAATTCAGTGAAGCGTTGTATATTCTCAAAACTTTTGGAGTAGATGCAGAAGGCGATATTCAGGAACTGAATGCACTTGCAAAGCTTTTGGAAGGAAAAAAAGTACCCGAAATTTTTGCCATGGCAGACGCCGTAGCTGCTGAAAACGGAATAGACTGGACCAGTACCGGGCCGCCATCCTTAGGCGAAATGAATATTTTCGGAAATGTTGCCGCAATGGAATCTGATCCCAATGATATTGTTGCTGATGGATTAAGCATCACCACGAGACCCGTTGATGTGGATACGATTCTTGGCCCCAAAGCACTTCAAGTCATTCCCAGACTCGTAGATAATGCAGGAAAAAATATTGATTTTTCCGGCGCAGCACTGGAAACGATAATGGAAGTGTACAGCAGCGGAAACCTCGTTTCCAGCTCCAAAAATCTCATGCAAAATAATAATTTTACAGGATTTACTATTCGCTTTCCGAATTTGCCCTCGGATAAAATCAATGATGGAAGAATAGATATTACCGTCACAGTGAAAACGACCGGAAAAACCTATAAAATGACTAAAGTTGGAGTGCCTGTTAATCAAAAAGCGATGACACAGCCTTCTCAGCCGGTTATTGTTCAGGACAGTCTTTCTCAGGAACCGTCAGAAAATATGGATCCTTTAACTAATGGCACTTTACCAGCTGCAGATCCTAAGAATACCGTGCAGAAATTTCTGAATAACCTGAGTTCACAAAATCTCAGGGCTGCATTTGACGTGTCCGATAATCCAAATTGGGGTTCTTATGAAAAGTTCTCAAATCCTACTTCCGGTTTTGGCAGTGTGAAAAGCCTTTCCGTTAAAAATATTACGTCTGCTTCTACAACCGATACCAATGCGAGTGTAAATGCAACGTATGATGTAACCGACAAAAGCGGAAATACTTCGGCAGTGAACGTAACATTTGGTTTGAAAAATGTGAACGGAGAATGGAAAATATCCAACTATAAAATCAATTAATATGGCATCGGAAAGTTTAATTCAGAAACTCAACGAAACGATTGAAAACATTCCGGATTTCCCGATTCCGGGAATACTGTTCAGAGATATCACGCCCATATTTCTAAATTCTAAACTGTATGAAGAAGTTATTGAGGATCTTGCCCGTTTCAGTCGCGGAAAAGTAGATGCCGTTTGCGGAATTGAAAGCCGCGGTTTCCTTTTTGGTATCGCTATCGCTGTTGCGCTGGATGTACCATTTGTTCTCATCAGAAAGAAAGGAAAACTGCCACCTCCGTTTATTTCTGAAAAATATGAGCTGGAATACGGAACGTCCGAAGTAGAAATGCGGGAAGGACACCTGAAACCCGGACAAAGAGTGTTGATTCATGACGATCTTTTGGCTACAGGAGGAACCACAGAAGCTGCAGCGAAACTGGTGGAAAAACAAGGTGCAAAAGCGACGCAGTTCAGCTTCCTTATTGGTCTGAATGACCTGAAAGGTGAACAAAAATTAGAACAGTTCAACGCAGAAATTTATAAAATATTGACATTCTGACATTAACAGTTTGATGAAAAATAAACAGCAGTTTTTATAATCAGCTTAAAAGTTTTGTAAATCGTTCAGAAACAATTAAATTTGCACTTCAATTTTCATAAAATATGGCAAAAAAGAATCAAGAGCAGGAAGGTAAAGAAACAGTAGAATTCTTTAAAGATCTGGATAAAGAAGCTTTACAGACAGAGCGTTTTCTGGAAAGGAATGCAAAGTTATTAGGAATTATTTTTGGCGCTCTCGTGTTGGGAGTTCTTGGGTTTTTCCTGTATCAGCAGTTTGTTGTTGCTCCAAAAAATGAAGAAGCCACAAAAAGCTATCTTATTGCTCAGAAAAACCTTGCCGACGGTAAAGATGCTGAAGCATTAGGAGGAAAGTCAGCTGCAAATCCCGGTTTCTTGGGAACTTATGAAAAATACGGCAATACGGATGTAGGTAAATTATCTGCCTACAACGCAGGACTTTTGAAATTTAAAGAAGGGAAATATCAGGAAGCTTATGATCTTTTAGATAAATTCTCTTCTGATAATAAAGTGTTGATGGCTCTGAAATACGGAGCTATGGCAGATGCACAATCGAATCTCAACAAAAACGATGAAACTCTTTCTTTGCTGGAAAAAGCGATCTCAGCTTCTGATGATCCTTATACTAACTATTATTTCACCAGAAAAGCAGGGTTGGTAGCATTAGGTGTTAACAAAAAAGACGTTGCCAAAAAGCACTTCACGACAATCGATCAGAAATTCAAGGACTATGATAACGGAATGTCGGATGCTTATATAGAAATGGTAAAGTACTTCTAATCAAATTTAAAATTTATGGCCACAGTAAATCTTTCGGATTACAAGCCACTTCATATTGCGAATGCCGGTGATTTCAACATCGGCATCGTGTTTTCTGAATGGAACAGTTTTGTAACCCATAATCTTCGCGATGCTGCCATAGAAATTCTGGAAAAAGAAGGCGTGAAAAAAGAAAATATCACCACATTTCAGGTTCCGGGCGCATTCGAACTCATTTATGCAGGAATGCAATTGTGCAAAGAAAGGAAATATGACGCGGTGATTACCATCGGCTGTGTGATTCGCGGCGAAACTCCACATTTTGAGTACGTTTGCAGTGCTGTCGCACAGGGAATTAAAGATTGCAATATTTTAACGGATGTTCCTGTTATTTTCTGTGTCCTCACGGATGATACCCAAGAGCAGTCCATCGCCCGAAGCGGAGGAAATCTCGGCAATAAAGGGGTGGAAGCTGCGGTTACCGCTTTGCAAATGATTGATTTTAAAAAGAACCTTTCCGGAACTGTTTCCGATATAGGTTTTTAAAGCTAAAAAAACTAAACCTTTTTCTCATGATGTATCTGAATAAAATAAAACCTTTTCTTTATGTCGGTATTTTCTATCTTCTTGCTTCATTTATTTTAAGGATTGTTCTGTTCGCTCATCCTATTACTACTGCAGATTTCGGTATAATGGAAGTGATCAGAATTCTTTTCGTCGGAATGCTGAATGATGTTTTTGTATTCACCGTAGCGAGTGCTTTTCTTGCAATTTATTTTCTTTTTTTATCCGATTCTAAATATCACAAACCTTACGGATATATTATTTTCGGGATTTTAGTAGCCTTTTTACTTTATACATTATACTATCCCAACAATATTTTCAAACAATACGGTGGATCGGTTCCTGAAATAGCAGGAATCTTTGTCGGTTTAAAAACCTTTTTATTTGGGCTGATGCTTTTTCTCCCAAAATATCGCAAAAACATAAGGAACGTTCTCTATTTTATTACCCTTTTTATTTACGTGATGGCCATTGTTTTCAATGCCGTCAGCGAATTTTTCTTCTGGAATGAATTCGGGCTTCGTTACAATTTCATCGCGGTCGATTATCTGATTTATACCAATGAAGTAATCGGAAATATCATGGAGAGTTATCCGGTTGCACCTTTGTTCGCAGGAATTTTTATAATTTCCAGTCTCGCTACTATTTTTATTTACAGAAAAACCAAAGATTCACTCCTTCAACTTCCTTCCTTTCCAAAGAAACTGGTTTTGCTGGCAAGCTATGGCGTTTTGTTTTTGGTGAGTATTTTCTTCATTTCTAAACTTTCAGAATTAAAATCTGACAATGTTTTTGCAACCGAACTTCAGGCGAACGGTTTCCCGAAATTTTATGAAGCCTTCACTCAGAAGGAACTCGATTATTTCCAGTTTTATCCTACATTGGCTCAGAATGAAGCAGAAAGCAATTTCCTGCAACAGTTTCAACCTCCTTCTTTGAAAAGAAATATTATTTCGGAACAGCCGGAAATCACAAAAAATGTGGTTTTAATTTCTGTAGAAAGCCTGTCAGCAGATTTCATGGAAATGTATGGAAATCAAAATAAAGTGACTCCTTTTCTGGATAGTTTGGCAAAGGAATCCTTGGTGTTCACGCAGTTGTATGCTACAGGAAACCGCACGGTAAGAGGTTTGGAAGCGTTAACGATGTGTATTCCGCCAACTGCGGGTGAAAGCATTGTGAAAAGAAAAAACAATAAGAATAAATTTACAACGGGAAGTGTCTTCAAATCAAAAGGCTATGAAGTGAAATATCTTTACGGAGGTTACAGCTATTTTGATAACATGAAAGATTTCTTCGGTGGAAATGACTACACTATTATCGACCGTGATCATTTCGCTCCGGAAGAAATCAGTTTTGCCAACGTTTGGGGTGTTGCGGATGAAGATATGGCTCGAAAAGCAGTTCAGGTTATGAATCAGGATGCGAAATCGGGAAAACCTTTCTTTCATCATTGGATGACGGTTTCCAACCACAGGCCGTTCACCTATCCTGAAGGAAGAATTGATATCCCGGGAACTGCAAAGTCCAGAGATGGTGGTGTAAAATATACCGATTATTCCATCAAAAAATTCTTTGAACTCGCGAGGAAACAGCCGTGGTTC